>USMD01000001.1 GCA_900555725.1 uncultured Garciella sp.
TTTCTAAGAATTTTAAATGATTAGATAAAACCTTTACAATATATTTTGTGGTTAGTCCTACAAAATAGCCTGTAATAATTCCTGATAACATAAGAATAGGCAAGTAAATAAAAATTCTAAAGTTCGAAACCAAAGCAGAGGCTACTAAAAGCTGTCCTATATTGTGGAAAATGGCTCCTACAATGCTGATTCCCATAAGACTAAAATAATCCTTGTAATAATGATACAAAAGATACATTACGATAGCACTTAATACTCCCCCTGCTATACTAAAGAAAAAGCTGGAGATTACACCTCCAAATACTGCTCCCATAAAACTTCTTAGGATTACTAAAACAAAGGTTTCTCTAAAACCAAAAAGCACAATGGTAACCATCGTGATAATATTGGCTAGTCCTAATCTTACCCCTGGGGCTGGTACCGGAACAGGAATAAATCCTTCTATATAATGTAGTGCTAATGAAATAGATAATAATAAAGCCATAAATACTAGTTTTCTTGTATTTTTCATAAAATAGTCCTTCCTATTTTCCTTTAAAAATTCTTAATTCTAGTATAACACGAAAGCTTTTGAACTAAAATAATATAAACAGAGTTCTTGGCTTCAGTTTTTACTCTAACTGAAGCTTACTAACAGAATTCTTAGTATCCGTTTTTTGATACTTAGAATTCGTTGTCCTTTAGGAGAAATCTATATTGAACAAAAATACCCGAAAGCCAAGACTTCTTGGTGATGGTTTTCGGGTAAAAATCATTCTTTATAAAGTTATATAACTTTGTGTCTCAATATGATTTCTGTAAGTTTTTGCTGCATTTCTTTTACACTATGGACACGACTTCTTCCACAAACCTTTGCATTATTATCACAGATAAGACATTTTCTTTCGAGATACCCTAACTGGGCTCTATCTATAGAGAAAATATCTTCCTTATTTTTTATTAAAATATCAATATCGTAAATCCGTCCAAACTCAGTTTCTTCTAGTTGAATAGCCTCTTCTTTTAATTTTATTGCATTCTTTGCATCCACAACACAAATGTATTCTGGACCAGTAGGCAAGCTTAAAGACTTTTCATATAAAATGTTCCATTGGTTTTTCTTCAGCATATTTTTTATCTCATCATATCCTCTTTGAAAAATCTGATGGATTACTTCATTATTTTTTACCGGCCCTGGAATATTTAATTTAAAAGCCAAAACTGGCAACAAATATTTTGTCGCCAGTTTTGCTTCTAAAATTGCACGATTCTCTCGGTTTTGAAGAACTTCTTCTAGGGAAGGTTTGGAGCCAGTAGAAAATAAATTTTGTTCTGGCATGCTCTCACCTCCTCATCTTTTTATTCTTTTACTTTACGTACTATATCAATAATGCTACCATCACGATATTCAATTAAAGCTACTACTTGATCCTCGTATTCAATTGGATCAGGGGTTCCAACGATAGTATAGGCTTGTTCTTTCAATTCTTCGATGGTATATTGAGGAACTGGTAAGTTTTTGAAAGCTTCTATTAAATCTTGTCTTTTTGGATTAACTGCAATTCCCACTTCAGTAACTACAACGTCAATGCTTTCCCCTGGAGTAACTACAGTATTTACCTTATCTACAACGGTTGGGATTCTACCACGGGTCAAAGGAGTACAAATAATAGATAATTTTGCTGCAGCGGCGGTATCACTATGACCACCAGAAGCCCCTCTAATGACTCCATCGGAACCAGTAACTACATTTACATTAAAATCTGTATCTATCTCTAAAGCTGATAATACAACCACGTCTAATTGATTTACAGCTGCTCCCTTGTTGGCTGAACTCGCATAGAAACCTGCATCAATTTCGTAGTGTTTTGCATTGTCCCTTATAGATCCAATGGCATTTTTATCGAAGGTTTGGGTGTCAATCAAGGTATCAACTAAGCCTTCTTCAAGCATTTCACACATTTGTTGGGTGATTCCACCTAATGCAAAGCTTGCCTTAATATTGTTTTCCTTCATGGCTTCTCTTAGATAACGGGAAACAGCCAAAGTAGATCCACCGGAACCTGACTGAAAGGAAAATCCATCTTTAAAATAAGGAGAATTTATAATTACCTCATTAGCATTTTGGGCAATTAATAAATCCTTAGGGCTCTTGGTAATACGAGTAGCGCCCTTTGCAATTCCATCAGGATCTCCGATAGAATCTACCTGTACAACATAATCTACATCTGTTTGAGGAATACTAATAGGAGTATTTGGATATGAAACTAGATTATCTGTAATAACAACTACTTTATCAGCATATTTTGCATCTACCTTTGCATAACCTAAGGATCCACAAGGGGCCTTTCCATGAGTCCCATTTACGTTTCCGTATTCATCAGAAGATGGAGCTCCTAAAAATGCTACGTCAATATGAATATCTCCAGATTCAATCGCTCTTGCACGCCCTCCGTGGGAACGAATCACTACTGGATTGTCCATAATTCCATGAGAAATAGCTGCTCCTAATTTATCCCTAAGTCCACTGGAAGTAACATTGGTTACTACTCCATTTTTAATATGTTCGATTAATGGTTCATGTACATTCGAAATAGAGCTTGGAGCAATGGATAGATTTTTAATTCCCATTTTTGCGATTTCTTCCATTACCATATTTAACACAGCATCTCCTTCACGAAAATGATGGTGGAAAGAAATGGTCATTCCATCCTTTAATCCTACTTTTTCGATTGCTTCCCTAATGGAACTTAATAGTTTAGATTCTCCTGGATGAATCGCAGTCACTTTTCCAGCTGCTCTTTTGTAAGAAGGTTTTCTAGCAAATTGTCCTTCAAAGGTACCATATTGATTTGCATATTCTTCTGGAATTTCACGCCCAATTTTATTTACGGTCATTTGATTGCTCTCCTTTCCTATAAATGCCAGCGGCTTGTGCTAACATCAATGTTCGTTGTGCTCTTTCAATAATTGGCTTATCTATCATTTTTCCATTTAATGCAACCACTCCTGAACCTTTATCCTCTGCTTCTTCTGCTGCATAGATAACATCTTTTGCATTAGAAATTTCTTTTTCAGTTGGAGTATATACAGAGTTAACCACTGGAATCTGACGGGGATGGATTACTGATTTTCCATCAAAACCTAATTGTTTAATAAACTCAACTTCTCGTCTTAAGGTTTCCAAATCATCTACATTAGAAAATACTGTATCTAATGCTGCAATCCCTACTGCCCTTGCGGCATGAACAATCATAGATCTTGCAAAGAAAAGTTCTTCACTATTTCTTTCAGGATATCGTCTTGTTTTCATGGCCGTTACATAATCTTCTGCTCCTATGGCAATACCAATCAAACGATCACTTGACTCAGCAATAGAAAGTGCATTTAACACTCCCTTAGGTCCTTCAATAGCTGCCATGATTTTAGTAGAGCCAACTTCTCTCCCACATTGTCTTTCTGCCTGTTCAATAATTTCTTCTACATCTAACACATCTTGAGCGATTTCAGTTTTTGGCAAACGAATTCCATCAATTCCTGCACGAACCATTGCATGAATATCATCTTTTCCACCATTGTCTAGACTATTGATACGAACTAAAGTTTCTGTATTTCCATAATCAATCGTTTTTACTGCTTGATATACTAGGAAACGAGCAGTATCTTTTTCTTTTAATGAAATAGAGTCCTCTAAATCAAACATAATAGAATCTGCCCCATAAATCCTTGCATCCCGTAACATTCCTGCATTACTTGCGGGGACAAACATCATTGTTCTTCTTAAACGTTCCATGCTTCTAGTCCCTCCCAATCAATATTTTGTGTCCTTTCGGCAGCACGATGAACCGCTGCAATGGTTCTAGCTTTGATAGTGCAATCTAGGGCACCTTTATCTTCTATTAGAACCCTTGCATCTTGAATTCCTAACTTATTTAAAGTTTCTTGTACTACTTGAAGAATTCTTTTCCCATATTGTTTTGCCACACTACTATTTAATTGAATTTCAATTCCTTTTCCTGGATTTTGATCAATTAAAATCTGACAATCGGATGATTCTACAGTACCTGCAATTGCTTGCTTTTTAATTTCCAATTTTTCCACAGTATTTCACTCCTTATTTTGTAATTTTTTTTGCACCAAATTACCCTTTGAAGAATTTAAGTAATCATAAGTAGTTGTTGGTACAAGGGGTTTGATTTTCTCTAGATCCCCTTCTACCAACAATTGACGAATCCTGGAAGCGCTAATGACTTCTTCCCCTTCCTTTTTTCGTGGGATGATGATTAAACTTGGCTTTCCATCAAAAACTTCAGCCATGACCTCGTTATATATATTGGTGGCTTCAGAATAGGGTTCTTCTCCCACATATCTACGGGTAATAGATAAGGCAGGAGCAATGAATTCTTTAAATATAGTTGCATCTAACATAGCATGTATCTTTGTTACATTGGTGTTTTCCTTTAAAAAATAAGAGGGAAAAGTAGCACTTGAAACCATATAATTACCAGTTTCATGTACATGTACATTGTTTAAATGGACTACTCCCATTTTTACAAGATGAAGCCGATCCTCTGCTGGAAATACAGAAGCATCTTCTGATAGTACAAACAAATGAACTACATCGTTTTCCTTAGCGGCTCTTTCCACCAAATGTAAATGTCCCTTTGTAAAGGGATTCGCATTCATCACAATTCCAGCAATAGCATTTCCTTCTACCTTTTTTTGTTTCAAGTTTTTAATAAAATAAGGAAAGCCGAAGTTTGCTTTTTCCATAAAGACCAACTCACCCTTCACCCGGGCAATCTCTTGAAACCCTAGATAAGTAAAAGATTGACTTGCTGAAGGTTTCGTATACACATAACAAGCATTTTGGCCATTTTCAAATACTATATTCATTAAATGGGAAATAAGCTGATTAATAACGCCTCCACCAGTGTATTCTTTAGAAACTGCAATACACTTTAGCACATTCCTAGCAATGGAACCAGTGGCAATTATTTTATCTCCATCATATAGACCAACGGTATACTCAACATTTTCCTCTGGGCGAATCCCTGCTTGATAAAGTAAATATTTCCAAATCTCCCGGTGTTTTTTATCTTTTTTCACCCACAAACGCCTTAATTGAAAATCCATTGTACCCCTTTTCCTTTCTAAAATCCACCTTGAAAAATTATTTAAACAGTGGTACAGCACCTGTAATGGCTGCCATAGCAATGAAGATAACAAAAATTCCTACTGCCCATTTACCAGATTCTTTTTGCCATTCACCCATATCTAAACCAGTTAAATTTAATAGTAGGTAAATGAAGGCAACCAATGGACTAAGTAAGTGGAATGCCTGTCCTAATAGGGAAGCAACCCCTAATTCAGCAGCTGTAAATCCATATTGTGCACCTGCTTCAGCTAATACTGGTAATACTCCAAAGTAGAATGCATCATTGGATAAGAAGAATGTACCAGGAGCAGATAAAATAGCAACAATAAATCCCCAGAAACTACCCCAGCTTTTGGGAATAATATTCGTCAAACTTACTGCTAAGGCATCTGCCATACCTGTTCCAGTGAAAAGTCCCATGAAGATACCTGCGCCAAGCACCAAGATAACTACTTGAACTGCATCTCCTGCATTATCTTGAATACGTTGTTTTTGTTCTTTCAATGAATGATAATTAATAATCAATGCAAGTGCAGTACCAACTAAGAATAATACAACAGAAGGTAGGGTTCCTAGGACTAACATAGCAATCAATGCAATGGTCATAATCCAGTTGATCCAAATATATTGAGGCCGTTTTAAAGCATCAGCTTCAGGATCTGTGGTAGCCGATAATTCAGCTAATTCTGCCGTTGTCATTTTTTGAATTCCAAGACGTTTACGTTCTTTTTTCCCCATATAATAGGCAACAAATAGCATATAAATAATCGCTGCAATCATGCTAGGAACTAAAGCCCTCAGTACTTCTTGCTCATTTAAATCTAATACAGAGATGGCACGGGCAGTAGGTCCACCCCAAGGAAGTAAGTTCATAATGGTGTTCATGAGAATAACGATTACACCAAAATTCATAATTTTAAGATTTAATTTCCTATAAATTGGTAAAAATGCTGTACATGTAATTAATGTAGTAGTAGTTCCATCACCATTTAAAGAAACCCCAGCAGCTACAATAGCAGTACCTACCAATATTTTTACAGGATCTCCTTTAGAAGTTTTAATTACAAAATTTGTTAAAGGATCAAACATACCTGCATTTAACATCACAGAAAAATACAGGATAGCAAAAAGCAACATGATACCTGTTGTGGAAGTATCCTGTATCCCTTGCAATGCCATTTCCCCAATATTGGTTGGGAATATACCAACAAGGACCCCAATAATAGCAAATAGCAATGGTACAAGAACCAATGCTGAAAATGGTGTCAACTTTTTCCTAATAATAAGAAACATAAATACAATGATCATTGCATAAGAAAATAATGTAACCATGTTTCACTCTCCTTTTTTTATTTTGTTTTCAATGTATAACGTACATTTTTAGTGTATAACAAGAAAACTCATCCTTCCATGGGTTAAACAGAAAAAAAAATTTAAAGACACTCTAAATAATATGTGCACATAAAATAAACAATATAACCATAAAAAATATAATCCCGGGAAAGGATTATATTTTTATTATGCACTAACTTTACAAAATTTTTTCTAGTTTTCCTAAAAATATTGAAATAATTAATAAATCTGCACTTCCCCCTGGACTAATATGTTTTTCAACAAATAAATCATTCATTTTCCTTATTTTTTCCAAGGCTTTTTTTTGGGCAAGTCCTCCGTTTTTTATAAATTCTTTGGTTTCCCTTTTCACTAATTCTAAGGCCTCTAATCCACCACGATGAACCACATTAGAATCCTCAACGGTTGACATGAATAAAAATAAAATTTCTAATAGACGAAATTTTAGACTTTGTTCTTTATTTTGAAAACGCATTCTTGTCATAATCTGATAGTGAATAAGGGGGTAGCCCGCCTCTGCCTCTCCCCGAATCCCAGTAAATTTATATTTTAGATATAATTTTTCTCCATGGGTCAAGCTGCTTTTGTTATGAATATCTTTAAAGTCTTTTTGAATCAATCCTTTGGTCATTTTTTTTATAATTTCAAATATTTTATCGGTATCTTCTTTTTTAAAAATAGGAAAATCTTCAAAAGAATCTAAATGTCCTTGCAAAATCAAACCTGTAGCTGCTAAAAAAATCCCCATAGAAAAGATAATTCCTTTATGAGTATTGACATTTTTGGTTTCCTGTAACATTTGTCTTTCCAACTCCATCCCTATAGGACGAATTCTTTGAAATAATGTTTTAGGAGAGTCCTTCCATAAAAGTCCCTTTTGGGCAAATTGATAAAACCCGTGATACAAACTACCTCCGCTGTCCATAAAAGTATAAATGTCCATATCATCATGGGCACCTCTATTAACGGGATCTACTAAACCTGGTTTGGGAAATAGTACCGCTTCGTATAATACTGCTTGTTGAGCATAAATAGCCAACTGATTTGCCCAGTTTTCTATTTTTAAATTTTTATTTTTCACTTGTTTGCTTTCTATTTTCTCTCTCATTTTCCTGTCTTTCCATTTCTCTTATAATAAATTTTTCCGAATAGGCTAAATGCTCCTTGATAATCAATCCCACTTGATTTTCATTTTGATTTCTCATAGCTCGATAGATCATCCAATGTTCATCAAGAGCTCTTCGTCTCCTGACGTCTTCCGCCATTGAGATATCTCTAAAGCGCATAAGATATTCCCGCAATTTAGTAACAATAGATTTTAGTCGAGGCATTTGGCTAAAGGTATATATTGTTTCATTAAATTCAGAAAAAAGCTGAGTAACTTCTTCTATTTTTTTATTTGTCTTATTGGCTTCTTCCGTTTTATTGAGTAAATCTTCTATTTGTTGAAATTGTTCTTCTGTCATTAGATTCATGGCATTAGTGGTCGCTACGATATCTAATGCCACACGAATTTTATATATTTCCTTTGCATCTTCAATAGAAATTTTCTTTACGATTACCCCATATCTTGGAATATATTCTACTAAGCCTTCTTCTTCTAACCGGTGTAGGGCGTCTCGAATAGGCGTACGACTAATATTCATACGTTCAGCATATTCCTTTTCATTAATCCTTTGTCCAACTGGAATGGCTCCTTTAATAATAGCTTTCCTTATTCCGTCAAAAACAATTTCATTTAAAGGTTTATATTGACTCATGTCTGAAAATTTAATAATTTCACCAATGTAATCTTCCATTCTTCTGCCTCCTTTTAAACATTTCTCTCCAAAAGACAATTCATCCATTAAAATGAATAGTATAAGATTGTAAGACAACAATCCCTGCAGATAATTGTCTATAATGATGTATTATATCACATTTTTTGATATATTTATCCTAATTTTTCACATTATAACCGTTTTTCACAATAAGAAAGCACCTTGCTTTTGCAAAGTGCTTTCTTATCCTTATTCAATCCTTCCTAAAAGTTCTTGTAGTCTTTTGGCATGATGTCCGTGGTCCTCTGCGATTTGTTTAAATACCTGTTGTATTTCTGGATCCTCTACCCTTTTAGACTGTACCTCAAAATCCCTTACCTTTTCTTGTTCATCTAATAATGCTTTCATTAAAATATCCCGTTGTTTCATATTAACACCTCCTGCCTCTTTGATGATATGATATACCCCTTGCATTCACATACTCTTAAAATATAGGTTCATTGGGTTTAGTTATTTAGTTCAGTTTTTTAGTTTCTGGACTAAAACTATATTGTTAGTATTTCCTATTTATGATTCTTTATTTATTTAATTTCCTCTTAATAAAAAAAGTCCCTTAATTGGACTTTTCTTAATTGCTTATTCTTCATAGAAATTATTCTCAATTAATTCTACTAAAGCATTCATAGCCTTTTGTTCATCTTCCCCTTCTGCAATAAGGGTAATTTGAGAACCTTTACCTGCACCAAGGGTCATGACACCCATAATACTTTTGGCATTTACCTTTGTACCATCTTTTTGAATGAATATACTACATTTAAATTCGTTTGCCATTTGGACAAATTTTGATGCTGGTCTTGCATGTAATCCAGATTTATTCATGATTACTATATCTTTAGAAACCATCAAACTCTCCCCTTTCAACACATTCTATTTTTCTTATTATATATTTATATAATTTTTTAATCAAGATAAAGTAAAAATAAAATTTTCATAAAAAAATCACCTCCCCCTATTTTATGAAGAGATGACTGCCCAGGATGCCGCCTCCTCTGTAATTTTCATACCCGCTTCTCTCGCAGGTGGGTGCTCTGCTCTACACTTCTGCTTTCCTTCTAAAAAGGTCTAACATATATGAAGAAACTTAAGCTCCCTTCTATTCTATGTCGGTTGAAAATACAGACTACACGCACACCCTAGGTGGATATTTTTAGTATACCACAAAATCTTTAAAATATCCATAAGGACTAGAAAAACGCATAAATTGGTTTCTTTTAGGTAAATGACTTTTGTGTTCTAGTAGTATCAATCTCCATTATTTTCTTAGTGATATCTCTTTCAGATTCTGCTGTTATTAAGATACCCATAGCATGGGATAGTAATAAATCCACGGTAATCTTATTTCCCTTTGCCTCCTCGCTTATTAAAAAGGCATGACTTTCATGAGCCTTGAGTATTAATTCCTCTGCATTTTTTATTTTATTTTCTGCATCTTTATATTGTTTTTCCCGTATGGAATCTAGAGCCTCATAAATAAGATTTCTAGCTTGCCCTGCATCAGAAACTATATCAAAAGAAATTCTTTCAATATTCATCTTTTCACTCCTTTTACAAATTACAAGTATACTCTTATTCATTATAATTCATCAAAAAAACAAAAAATCCTCTAAATTTCTTGAGGATTTTCATTCCCTAAAATAGAATTAAATATTATATTTTTCTTTTAAAGAAGGGCTAGGTACCAATATATCCTTAAGCAATTTCTCATAGGTTTTAATTAAACTCCCGTTCTCATCAATTTCAAATATATTACATTTATTTTTGCTGATGGATACTTCAGAAAAACAATTACTGCAAAAATATTTGTTTCTGCCTATTTTGCCTATGTCTTTTTTGGAACATACTGGGCAATCCATTTATTTACACTTCCTTTATATCAAAAATTTTCCTATCTGTCCTTTTTATTCTCTATATATTCTAAGATTAATATACATAATATAACATAATTTTTTTCATAGATAAATGGAAATTACTTTCTTTTGACATTACCTTTACAAGTTATTTACAATTACTGTAAAAAAGTCTGGAAACTAGTCTTTTTCATTCTAAACTCTTCCCTTCTTATTAATAAATCATAAATCATTAGCGAATCAATCTCAAAATAACAAAAAGAGCTCTTTTAGCTCTTTTTTGGAAATTATACTGCATAATATTTTTTTATAAGTATGTCTAACTCTTGGCTTAGTTGAATAATATCCCTAGAAGTAAGCTTGTTTGGTTCTAGATTCATTAAGTGGTATAATCGCTCTTTTACCCTTCGAATCTCTTCCTTAATATCTCTCATTTTGGCACTCCTTTTTCTCTTCTTTTTGCTTTTTCTATGTTAATGGATTTTCCCTTAATATGACTTTTTTTCATTCCCTGCAATACTTTCCCTGCATATTGCTTAGGTACCTCTACAAAACTAAACTTTTCATATATATCGATAGCTCCGATTAAATTCCCTGGAATTCCAGTTTCTCCAACAATCGCTCCTACAATATCTTTAGGCCGTATTTTTTGTTTTTTTCCAACATTGATAAAAAAGCGAACCATTCCAAGTTCTGAGCCTATATTTTTTAAAGGAAAGTCCCCATTTATTTTTTCTTCTTTCATTTCGTTTCCCTTAAGAATTTTTAATAAGGCAACTGCTATATCTATTGCGGTATAGTCTTCTTCTAAAAGTTTATCTAAAAATTCCCTTTCCTTACCTAAATTATTCTTTTCAATAATATTTTTTACCTGTTCCATGAGCATAGACATTTTTACTTCTTCTACGTCCTGGAAGGTAGGAGCTTTTTCAAGCTTTATCTTGGTATTGGTATATCTTTGGATATCCTTGAGCTTATAGATTTCTCTACCTACCACAAAGGTAAAAGCTTTTCCTGATCGTCCTGCTCTACCAGTACGACCTATCCTATGAACATAATATTCTTCATCTTGAGGAACATCATAATTAAAGACAACATCAACATCATCCACATCTATCCCCCTGGCAGCAACGTCGGTAGCTACTAATATATCCACATTTCCATTTCGAAACCTTTCCATAACTTGATCCCTCTGCCTTTGCTTCATATCTCCGTGGAGTCCTTCAGCAAAGTATCCCCTTGCTTTCAGTAAATCCACTATTTCATCTACTTTTTTCTTAGTATTACAAAATACCAAGGCAAGTTTAGGATTATGAATATCTATTAAACGAGTCAAAAATTCAAATTTATTAGATTGTTTCACTTCTAAATAATATTGTTCAGTATTAGGTACCGTAAGCTTTTTACGTACCACTTTAATCATTTGGGGATCTCTTTGATAGTTTTTCGCAATTTCTAAAATCCCTTTGGACATTGTAGCAGAAAACAATATAGTTTGTCTCTCATGGGGAGTATCCTTTAAAATGGTTTCAATGTCCTCTCTAAATCCCATATTAAGCATTTCATCTGCTTCATCCAATACTACCATTTTTAAACCGTCTAATTTTAATGTTCCCCTTCTCATATGGTCCATTATACGACCTGGCGTCCCAATAACGATTTGCACTCCCTTTTTTAAGGCCTTAATTTGCCTTTCAATAGGTTGACCTCCATAAATAGGAAGTGTTTTTATTCCATGAACATATTTCCCTAATTTATTAATCTCCCCGGATACTTGAATAGCTAATTCCCTTGTTGGACAAAGTATCAAAGCTTGTAAAAATTTGTCTTGTGAACTCACCTTTTCTAAAATAGGAATTCCAAAAGCGGCCGTCTTACCTGTTCCAGTTTGAGCTTGGCCCGTAACATCCTTTCCCTCAAGAATATGAGAAATGGAATTAGATTGTATAGGAGTAGCTTCCTCAAAACCCATATCTGCTATTGCTCTCTTTATTTCATCGGATATCTTTAAATCTTCAAAGTCAACTCTGTCATCCATTTTTAATTACTCCTCTAACTGTTTTTTTATAGTATTTCCCATGATGCTCAAACTTAACTCATAAAAAGTCGAAACATTATTTATATTTTTCTGCATAAAAACATTTTTCTTATTTTTGAAAATTACCATCTCAAAAATTATATAATAGATTTTGTCCTTTTACAAGGAACACTTATGAAATTTTTCAATAAATTTTTAAGATAAGTTATTTTTATATATATAATTATTTTTCAACCCTTGACAGATTGGGTAAAAATATTCTATAATACCCTATACAGGTATTTTAATGATGATTTGTAAAGCTTTTTATAGGGTATAATATTTTTTATATTCTAACATTCAAATGAGGTGAAGTGTTTATGTATGATGTTATTATTATTGGAAAAGGTCCAGCAGGGATCCAAGCTGCTTTATATACAGCCCGTGCTAATCTTAATACTTTAGTTTTAGGAAAAGAAAGTGCCCTGATAAAGACCGCCAGAATAGATAATTATTTTGGTAGGAAAAGCACTTCCGGTGCAGAGCTTTTAGAAACTGGGCTAAAACAGATACAATCAGTTGGAGCAGAATTTAAAGAAGAATCAGTGATAAATTTAACTAAAAAAAATTTTTTTAAAGTGACTACGGATCGAAATAAATATGAAGGGAAAGCTGTGATTATCGCTACTGGTCAACCTTCTAAAAAGATATCGATTAAAAATATAGAAAAATTTGAAGGGATGGGTATCCATTATTGTACTACTTGTGATGGATTTTTCTATCGAGATGCAAAGATCGGAATGCTTGGCTACACCGATTATGTAGTAGAAGAAACTAAAGAAATGCTTACATTTACAAGAGATGTTACTATTCTTACCCATGGAAAAGAATTAGATATGAAAGAAATCAGCAAAAAATTTATTAAAGAAAACAACATTCCAATCATAAACAAGAAAATTACATCCTTTGAAGGCTCTAAAGCTATGGAGGCTCTTCAATTTGAAGATGGATCTACAGAAAAATTTGATGGTATTTTTGTGGCCTATGGTTCTGCTTCCTCTGTGGATTTTGCCAGAAAACTTGGGATACTTATCAAAGATAATGCCCTAGATGTGGATTCACAGCAAAAAACTAGTATTGATGGTTTATTTGCAGCTGGTGATTGTACTGGCGGCTTTAAGCAGATCTCTACGGCTGTTGGAGAAGGAGCCATTGCTGGAAAAAGTGCCATAGAATATGTAAAAGGTAAAAAAGATAACTAGGGTGTCTTAAGTCTAAGACTTAAGACACCCTTCTTAACATTTTTGAATCACTATTGTTGATTATTGTTATATTGGGGCTCTTCTTCTTTTACAAAATTTACTCTACTTTGAATCGTTTGAACCATGTTATCTGCATTCGTTGCTAGTTGTTGAAACATTTGCTTTGCTTCTTGATTATCAGTATCCATGGAAAATGTCTTCATTTGTGAAGCTAGTGATTGTGCACCCGCTAAGGCTTGTTCTAATTTATTTATTGTACTCATTTCTGTCATCTCCTTTAAAAATTTATCACCGCTTTCTTTAATAGTATGTCCTAAAATATTTCGTTTATGAGAAGTTAAATTATAAATTTTTAAAAAATATTTTTTATATTAACGGGTTGGTTTTTTCTATTTTACTAAGGGCAGGTATTTTTCATATCCTTCTTCTTTCATCTTCTCCTCTGGAATAAATCGGATGGCTGCAGAATTAATGCAATATCGCTTCCCTCCTAATTCTTTAGGTCCATCATCGAAGAGATGACCCAAATGAATATCTCCTATTCTACTACGTACCTCTTCTCTTATCATTCCATAGGAATGATCTTCTTTGGTTTCTATAACTGAGGGATCAATAGGTTTTGAAAAATTTGGCCAACCACAGCCGGATTCAAATTTATCCTTAGAAGTAAATAAGGGCTCTCCTGTAACAATATCTACATAGATTCCAGGAGCAAAGGTATTCCAATATTCATTTTTAAAGGGTGGCTCAGTAACATTTTGTTTCGTAACCTGATACTGTATATCTGTTAGTTTCTCTTTTAATTCTTCCTCTGAAGGGTTAAAATATTGAAAAGGATCCACAATTGCTTCCTTAGCTTTTTGAAATTTATTTGGATCTATGTGACAATACCCTGTAGGATTTTTATCTAAATAATCTTGATGATACTCCTCGGCTAAATAAAAATTGTCCAAGGGTTTTACTTCTGTAACAATAGGTTTTTGATATTTCTTTTGTAACTCACTCCTATGTTTTTTTATAATAGCCTCATCTTCTGAATAAACATAATAGATTCCTGTTCGATATTGGCTACCAACATCATTCCCCTGCTTATTGATAGAAGTGGGATCTATGATATCAAAATATATATGGAGAATATGGGATAGGGACAGTTTTTGAGGATTATATTCTACTTTTACTGTTTCCACATGTCCTGTGTCTTTATAACAAACTTCTTCATAGGAAGGATTTTCTGTTTTTCCATTGGCATACCCTACGTCTGTATTTATGACTCCAGGTATACTCTTTAAATATTTTTCTACACCCCAGAAACATCCTCCCGCAAGATAGATTTTCTTTTTTTCTATAGATTCATTCATTTAACACTTACCTCCTAAAATAAGGGATTTATAAATAGAATACCCTTTTTCCTCCATATCTATCATGAATCCTTTAAAAAACAAAATGAACCACCACCGAGACAAGCAACGGTGGTTTCAAAAGAAGTTTGGAATTTAACTCTCGACCTAGTTTAACTAGGCTACCCTTATTCCTTTGGGAGTGTACATGACTCCATTATCCCTAATTTGACAAATCATTTTGGGAATACATTTATCTTTGAGATATTTTCTCATGATGTTTATACTTCCGTTTACATCGCTATTTATTATTTTGTTTCCTGTTTGGAACAATCCTCTTTTAATTCTCCTTGATTTATTATAGTTTGATTTATTCAATTCCTCTAAGTCTATAGCAGAACAACCACTTGTGTAACTTTCATTAACTAAGGCTACCTCTATACCTTTTAACTTAGCTTTACACTTAATCAATTCTACTAACCTTTGGACTGGCACTTGTACGAAGGACTTGGACTTATTGCCTTGTTTGATATTCTTGATATTACCAATAACGATAGTAGATACCCTGTGTTTTATTGCTAGGTCAACTATTATTCTACTAGCTTTATAGAGATAATCTTTAACATAGTCTCTTCTGTTTAGTCTTAATCGTTTCATATGCTTTGTATCCTTAAATTTGTCACTCCCTACTTGTTTCATTCTAATACTTGATAATCTAGCTATTTCTCTATTGAAATAAGCATTTTTAGATTTAAGGGTTTTTCCATTAATAATATAACTTTCAGAATCATCCTTGAATGTTAGAGTAGCTAAGTTATCTAAACCTAAGTCTATTGCCATTGTGTTAGGATAGGCACTCTCTTCCATTTCTTCTACCTTGTAGATCATTAAAATGTACCATTCTTTCGATAATTTATCTTGCTTTAACCTTGTTTGTTGAAGATTATCTAAATTTATGATGTTTTGAACTGCTAATGGCAATTCAAAATTAAGACTCTCCACATCGTATTTAGACTTTATTTCCTTAGATAAGGATAGCAACAACTTACCCTCTTTTACTCTAGTAGCAAAATTAGTGAATATAACCTCGTTGGGGTTTTTATCTATATTTTTGAACTTAGGTGGTCTAGGTTGACCTTTATACTTACTTGGATTTTTCTTATAATCTTTTATGCTTGAAAAGAAGGATTTCCAATCTTGAGCCAACTGTTTAAAGCATTGTTGACGATTGTGACTATGAAGAAATTCACAATGCCAATCAGACTTGAATTGTTTCTCAATCTGATTGTATATAGGCTTGATGTTTTCATCATTTATGATTTGATAATTCACTATATTATATAGCTTTGAAGTATGCCAACTTAACTCTTTCATTATCTCTAGTTGTTTTGTGGTAAATTTAGATTTTAACTTAAAAACCAACTTCAATAATTCCACCTCCTTTACATAGTTAACTATTGTATCTATGTTTATATTATATCACACTATTGTAACATAGTCAACTATGTGATATAATTAATTTACATAGGGAGGTGTCATTTATGGCGAGAAAGAATATTAATACTACATTAGATGAAGATTTATATATCGAGATTAAAATATTAGCTATTAAGTTAAAAACTAATGCTAATGACTTGATTGAAGAAGGAATGCGGTATATCATTGAAAAAAACAAAGACAAGAACAACAAGTCATAGTAAGTATAATATTAATTATCACATTGTGTTCTGTCCTAAATATCGTCATAGCATTTTTAAAGGTGAGTTGGAATACGAATTATCAAAATGTTTTAAAGTAATATGCCATTCTTATGGATAGGAACTAATTGAACAAGAGATAATGCCAGACCATGTTCACCTTTTTATATCTGCCCCACCAACTGTTGCCCCTATGAATATAATTAGAAAACTTAAAAGCATATCTGCTAATGAAATGTTTAAAGGTTTCCCAAGTTTGAAGCAATCTAAATTTTGGGGTAGTGGATTGTGGAGTAGAGGTTATTATGTTGGTACTGCTGGAACTGTATCCTCTGAAACAATTCAGAAGTATATATAAAACCAAAAGAATATTTAATTTTAGGCATCTAGCCTAAAATTAAAGCACAATTCATCCTCTGAGATAAACAACGGAGGTTTCCTTGTGCTTAACTTATAAAAAAGCCCTATTTCTAGGGCTCCTATATACTATAGTTTATGGTGGAGATAAGGGGACTTGAACCCCTGACCTTCTGAATGCCATTCAGACGCGCTCCCAACTGCGCTATACCCCCAAATTTTATAGTGAGGAGAATATTGGGTTCTAACCAAAGCTGAGCTAATTCCCCACGCAATTAATATTGTACATATTTTTAGTAAAAAATGCAATAGGGAAATTTTATCATCATACCAAAACTCCTATGAACTCAATTGTAAAACTAAATTAGACCCCTTTTTAATTTTGAGTCTAATTTAGTCTTACAAATCCATAGGTCTAATTTAACCTTACAAATTTTTAATACTCATAATCGGTAGCGTTTGTAGTATTATCATATTATGCCCGGATAATAGCTCTAAGGAGGAAGCTATTATGACAAAACATTTAACTTATGATGAGTGATTAACAATTCAAGAGCTTTTAAAATCAGGATTTTCTTTGTCCCAAATATCTAGAAAGCTAAACAGGAATAAATCAACTATTTCTAGAGAAATTTCCCTTAGGTCTACTACTAATAAAAAAGGTTGTTATGGCCGTAGTTACAATGCCTATATATACAGGTTTGACTGTGATCTGAAAAGTATTTGTAAGGAAGGTAAATGTAGTAAACGTAAGAATTATTGTAAGTTCTGCCAGGATTGTAATGATAATTGTCAATATTTTAATGATAGACATTCTCAATATACTTATTATAATCATAAATACCAATTGAAACAGCAATTGTACAGCTTCCTGCTTTAAGGCAATGCACCAAGACTATCCGATAAACACTGATATTATACATTTCCTCATATGGATTATCTTCTTGCTTTTCCTGAGATATGTTCAATATTTATTTTTATCACTCTCATTTTTGAATTTGCATTTTTCAGATATTCTCTTACCTTTTCCATATATTCTTTCGAATACTTTTCCAGCATTTCCAGCATAGCCACATTTTTTTCATGGTCAAAAACTCCTTCTGCCTTTCCAAATACAATTACACTTTTATAGTTTGTACTAAATTTATCCGGAAGAAAGGAAATTATCAACTTTTTCGAATAAAATAACCAAAAATATATCTAGGCCAAAATCTAAATTCATATTTCAAATAATCCATGGTGTTTTAAAAAGCAAATCTGTATTACTGAATAACATAGCTAGAGCTTTAGAAGAGAATATCTTATTAAAAAAACTATAGAAAGGCTTTCAAGAAACCTTTCAGATTTTGATCAAACAAAATCTGATGGTATTTATACAATATTACAAAAAAACAAAAACTACCATTAAAAAATCCATAAAGCCTAGATTTAAAAAGAAGGAATCACAACAGTTTACAATAGCTGATGCTTTCATATAACTAGCTTATGGCAATTTGGTATTTGAATTTTGGGGAAACTCAAGAAATATTCTCATTGACAGCTGCTCTATTATGCATTACAATATAGGCAAGTATATTGCAATACATAATAGTGTCGAAGAGAGGTGAAAATGGTTGATACCGTCACAAATGCTTAAAGGTATATTAGAGGGCTGTATTCTTAAAGTAATCAGCTGTAAAGAAACTTATGGCTATGAAATTTCTCAGCAACTACAGGAATATGGCTTTTCAAATATTTCAGAGGGAACCATCTATCCCCTTTTGCTGAGGCTTGAAAAAAACGGATTGATTACAGCACAATATCGTGAGTCCTCATTGGGCCCTAAACGCAAGTACTTTTCTAATTCACCAATGGGGCAAACAGAATTGGATGCTTTTTTTTCGAACTGGAAGGAACTTGAAAACGCTGTGAATCAACTATTTAATAATGGAGGCCAAAATAATGAACAAACAAACCAATGAGCTTAACCGGCTAAATAACGAATTAGATAAGCAATTAAATGCTGAAAACGATAAAGTCCTTACCGACATTATCTGCTACTTGCGTATAGCAAATATTTCTGAATACAATCAGGAAGTAATACGGCAGGATTTACTTGAAATGGTCTTATCCGCACAGAAAAGAGGCGAAAATATTCAGACTGTAATCGGAGAGGATTATAAAGTCTTTTGTGATAATATCATTGCAAGCTTGCCTCCCCAAAGTATAAAAGAAAAAATCTTTGGGTTTCTCGATACGATTTTTTTATGCACATCTATTCTTGGTATAATCAAAATAATTACCTCGAAAGACGCGATCTCCCTCATACGTAATATAGTAACTGGGGAACCTTTGAATTTTCAGATTGCTGTTTCGATCAGAGACTTCATAGCTTATGTCATTATTATTGCGTCTGCTTTTTTCATTGTTCATATTATTTGCAAGACATCCTTTAAACCTGAAAAGAAGATAAAAGAAAACATAGTGAAAAACTTTTCTATAGGCGCAGGGATAATGGCAATATTTTTATTTCTTGCATGGATTGGTAGGGATACTCTTTTTACAGTGAATATCTTTGTTGCATGTGCCTTTATTCTTGCGTCATATATAGCTCACGGAATTCTTACAAGAAGTTAATTGGAAGAAAAAGATAAACCCGCAATTCTTAGAGGAAAGCGGGTTTATCTGGTGCACTTGGAAGGATTCAAACCCCTGGTCTGTGGTTTAGGAAACCAACGCTCTATCCTGCTGAGCTACGGGTGCACAGGAGAATTCCAGCTCATATGGTGTTTGAACAATTCTGTCATCATAATCCTCTTAATAGAATGTTAACCTTTTAAAAATGGTTTAGATCTCCATTTCCTTCAAAGTTTCTGAAACGATAACATCTGCATCCGTTTTTTCCAGGATTTCTGCAACCGATACCCCGGGTGCTGTTTCCGTTAAAACGAGGCCTTCAGGACACACCTCAAAAACGGCCAGATCAGTTACAATTAAATTCACAACTTGTTTTGCGGATAACGGTAATTTGCATTTTTTTAATACTTTGGAGTTGCCTTTTTTATCGACATGTTTGATCGAGGCGATCACCTTTTTCGCACCAACCAATAAATCCATTGCCCCTCCCATACCCGGAGTAAAGGAGCCGGGAATCATCCAGTTGGCGATATTTCCTTCCTGGTCTACTTCTAAAGCTCCAAGAACCGTCATATCCACGTGACCGCCACGAATAATCGCAAAAGAAGTGGTCATATCGAAGGTAGATGCTCCAGGAAGTAAAGTAATCGGCGCTCCACCCGAATTTCCTAAATCCGGGTCGGCTGTTTCCATTGTCGGAGTCTGGCCGAAACGCAATGCGCCGTTTTCTGCCTGCAACACAACATTGACACCTGTCGGGATGAAGTTTGCTGCCTGGTTAGGGATACCAAATCCTAAATTCACAACCATTCCATCTTTAAATTCCTGACCGATTCTTCTGGCAATAATTTCGACTGCGTTCATTGTGTACCCTTCTCTTTGCGTAGCCTTTTGTTTCTGCTCCATTTTTCGCAGCATTTTGTTTCTGCTCCATAAATCCTGAAAATATTTTCTCCGTTCTGCTAACGTATTCCCTAATACGAGATAGTCGACGAGAATCCCAGGAATATCAACATTATCCGGTGCAATTTCCCCTGTTTCAACAACTTCATCGACTTCGGCAATGACTGTTTTCCCCGCTAATGCCATTTCCAGTGCGGAGGATTTCGAGGTTCCTGCTAAAACAATATTACCGGTTTTATCGGCTTTGAAACCCTTTATGAGAGAAAAATCTGCAGCAAGCGGTTTATAAAGTAAATATTCTTTACCATCAATTTCGATTTTCTGATTATTTTCTTCTTGTTGGGTACCGACGCCGACAGGGGTAACGACGGCACCTAACCCTGAACCGGCTGCGCGGATTCTTTCTACTAAAGTGCCCATCGGACAAAATTCCACTTCTAAAGTTCCGGCATTAAATTGGTCGACTAAATGTTTAGACGTTCCAATATGGGCGCCGATGAATTTTTTCACTTGGTGGTTTTCAAATAACTTGTCGATATCATGAACTTCCCCGGGAAAAGAGGCAACTGATTGAATGAGTGTTAAGCCGTCCACTCCACTTTGTACTAATTCTTCAATCAAGAGGAGCGGGGCACCAACGCCTAAAAACCCGGAAATCATCACACTAGAATTAGCTTTTATCAAGGAAATTGCCTGAGATGCAGATGTAATCTTCTCCATATTCATTCTCCTTTTTATTTTGAAGTTTTACAATATTTGTAAATATTAAACAATAATTAATGAAGAGAGTACAGTAGCTAACTATTGTGACTCCCTTCTCACATATTCATTAGTGTCCATCAAAATCGGTTCTCCCTTTCGTTGCGGAATCGCAATCGGAACAATTTCTTCTGTAAACTGATACTAATTATATTTTGGCACCAATATTCTGTTTTGTCTAATACGTTTTTTTCATAGAGGTGTAACAAAAACTAATCGAAATTTTTGCTAACAAAATAATCCAAGAACGGGCAACATATGCTATAATGACACTAAGAAAGTACTTACAATTTGTTCATTAATTCACAATATCTGTCAATCAGAAATTCTTCCATAAAAAAGTTGGTTTTTACCAAAACTATGGGAATAATTCCCTCTTCATTTTCATAATAAAATCAAAAGCAAGGTTTATTGTTTCAAAGTATGACATGTTGTGTGTTTCAATATATCTGAAAAAATGATATAGGAGGTACGATCATTATGAATGTCAAGCATCTTTCATATCTAATTACTATAATAGATTGTGATTTAAATCTGTCCGCCGCTGCCAAAAAAATTCATATTTCGCAACCGGCATTAAGCCAGATTATTCGTAATTTTGAAGAAGAGATACATGCACAACTGTTTCAACGACAAAATGGAAGATTAAAAAGAATAACACCTATCGGGGAAACATTTTTTGCATCGGCAAGGAAAATTGTCGGGGATTATACCGAAATGATGGAAACAATTCGTAAGGAATTATCACAAAGTAATGGAAAAATTACAATCGGTATTCCGCCACTTGTGTTAACCGTTAATTTTACTGATTTTATTTCCAATGTAATGATCATTAACCATGAGATAAAAATGGAAATTATGGAGGCGGGAGCAGAAGCTTTGCGTAAGGAATTTCTTTCACAAAACATTGATATTGCAATCTTATTGCAGCCTACAAGATTGGACTCCGCGTCTATTGAAGAGTTGATACTTGAAAGAGTAGAGTTGACTGCTTTTATGAGTAAGGATCATATGCTAGCAAAAGAAAATAAATTAAATTGGAGTCAATTAGATTTGCAGTCATTAGCGATTTTTAACGAAACTTTTATGATTCACCATCTTCTAATGGAGAAATTTCAACAAAAAAAAGTCCGCCCGGAAATTGAAGTTACTTCTGCTTCTTGGGACTTTCTTTTAAATACAGCTTTAAGTTCAAATATTATCACGATCTTACCTTCCTCTACAACGGTAATCTTTCCAAATAAAGAGTATGTGGAAGTGCCTTTTGAGAATCCACTATTTATGGAAATTACATTTTGCAGACACAAGAAAAAATATTATACCGATGCAGAAGAATATGCGAAAAAGCTTATTGCTGAATACTTTAAAATGGAAAATTCCATGAACGAAGTTGTCATGCAGCAAGCGATTAAGAAAGGACAATGAAGCTAGATAGAGATTTAGCGAAGTGAGCCATTTACATGGAGTAACCTGCATGGTAGCCTATTTAAAAGACAGTACCATTATTTACTCTGCCTTTAGGGACAAAAGCCATGCAGGTAGAGGCTCCATGTCAATGGTAAATCGAGAATGAAAAAGCATATATTTTTAATTTGATTATATTCATCAACTAAAGTTATCTCATATTTTGATTGATCTATAAAACCTGCTAAATATGGCATAGTAATTTGAATAAAATTATTAAATTGCTTTCTCCTAAAAGCGTTAATTTCTTTATTTTCTGGTGTAATCATTAAAATACTTTTTTTCATTTTATTATCCCTCGTTCCTCATAATACTTTACTATAACGAAATAAAGCATAAGGGGTAGCCCCCTTATGTGTATTGCATTCCTACACTCTTTCTATTAAAAAATTAAAGGAAAAGTAAATGTAACGAGAGCTGCCCAAAGTCCGTAGATCGGCAAATACTTAGTAATAGCCTCTTGGATGTTTGAAAGCCCAGTTTTGTTTTGTAGAAAGCCCATATAGGAAAGCATGATCCAAATTAGATTGGCCCAAATAAGTATGTTTACGCCTAAAGCAGCAAGTCTGTTGGGTGTAATCCCATAAGAAGAAAGCCTGAACACTATGGCTGATAAGGCCACACTGTCAACGATAAGAGCAGGAACAATTAGGGCAAAATTTATATAATCAGAAATGTTCCTTTTCTCCTCTGTGCCTCTTTCGGTAATGGAGAATATAGTAACGACCAATACACTAAGGAGTATTCCGTTGAAAGATATAAGAAAATTGCGGTCCAAAAATGGATTTTTTCCGATCCAAATAACTGTTATCAGATAGACCAACAATGTGCCTAGTACAAGAGGACTAAAAATTTTAGCTATATATGGAGCAATATTTTTAGCAAGTTTAAAGTTCCTTGATGCTAGGTATGCGGCTACAATGGCGAGAGCCGCAGCTCCAAATAAAACAACGTTCTTAAAATAGAATTCAGATATATCAATGCCGATAAATGTAAATAACTGCATGGTTAATGCTGTTAGTAGCATTCCGCTGATTGCCATGCTAGCGTAGAGTATACAGAATTCTCCATTAAATTTAAGATAGGCTAATCTTGTGCTGCCTATTCCATATTCATTCCCTGTAAATGCAAGCCCTAATAATACCCATAAGAAAATTGGAAGGTGCAGATAAGCCAGGATAATACTATCTTTATGCTCTAGTGGCAGCATATTAAGATAAACTCCAGAGATTAGAAATAAGCATACCAGGGTGTAAAGAATCCTTTTTTTGGGGATGTTATTATATACAAAATAGGCAGCAATAAAGGGAATTATACCAAAAACAAGATTAATAGGGGCTATTGCTAGTTGTTCGGCAAAATGCAAAATGATCCTGGTACTTATCCCGGACAAAATTGCTAAAATGCCCATAGATAAGAAATCTTTCTGAAGCAAGGAAGCTTTTTCTGTATTTGTTGCCTCCTTGAAATACAATCTTTCATACCAAACGGCAAGAACTTGCGAATCAGGGTTTTGTTCCCAGGCGTATGGGAATGACTTTTTAAAAGCTTCGGGTTCTTTTCTAAACATTCTCTCCAGTTCATGGGGATTCCCAATATTTTTAATAATGAGATTGTTATTGTCCATGATTATACCTCCTCTACTAATTGTCATATTAAGTCCTATTTTCAGCCACAAAGTTTATTATCCTTGACTATCTTCGTCACTTTTGTATTCTAAAATATCACCTGGTTGACAATCTAAAGCTTTGCATATTTCCTCTAAAGTTGAGAACCGAATAGCTTTTGCTTTTCCATTTTTTAATATAGAAATGTTAGCCATGGTTATTCCAACCCTTTCCGAAAGTTCTGTGACACTCATTTTTCTTTTAGCCAACATCACATCAATATTAATTATAATCGCCATATTATTCACCTCATATCGTTAAATCATTATCATTTTTTATATCTATGGCATTTTTTAATAGTTTTTGGAGCACAGCAGCAAAAACTGCGATAACCATTGGTGCAAAAATAAAGATCATTCCAATCAGTATAACACCTGGAGCATCATCTACCTCCCCTACAATATAGAATAGCGGCATGCTAAGCACATATAATATGCTGATTGTAGTTGCACAGTTTTTTATATTCTTTAAAGCTTTTACAGATAACTCCGAAAAGGCTTTGTTCTTGTCAATATAGTTTAACAGTTTAAATGCCTGATACAATGCAAGAAAAAATGGTATGGCTGTTACATACATAATACTTAAAATACCATATAGAACATAAGCCATTTTCCAACTGCTTTCTGCTGCATCTCTAGCTATCCAAGGTAACCCAAATATACATAAAGCAAGGATTGGAATCCCAATAAAAATAACAGCAAGTTTTAAAAAGATTGTTTCTCTTTTCATAAAAACCACCTCATATAAAATTTTTAGTAATTTAATTCTAACATAGTTTTTATTGTCATGCAATAAATTATTATTATATTATGATATATTTTTATTCTAATAGAGTATAAAATGGTAAATTGTAAAGCGAGATTCTAGTTTTGTAAAGGACAATCCTGTTTTGTAAGTATTTTTCCCCTTCAGAAGAATGAATTCAAATTTAATATCTGTTATCCTCCAAAACAAAACAACCCTTGCAAACAGCTTAAATCAGCCATTTCCAAGGATTTCTATTCTTATTTTTTCTCCAACAGACAGACTGTCTCCATGTGCGGTATCACATAAGTCTTATACAATTTAACAAATGAAAGTTGGTATTTGAACCTTTTATCGAAACCTACCCCCGTGGGGTAGACAGCATTTTGCTGGGTTTTAATCTAAAAGCTTACAATTAATGTGGGTTCTTACATATTACTTAGTAACTGGGTTTATTTTTCAAAACACTTTATCTAAATGACTAAATCTTTGCTTTTGTATGCTTTGATACTTCCATAAAACAAACCAGCAGCTATAACTACAGAAATAATTAAAAATAGTATTTCAATCCCATTATTAACAACTGACAATCCTTCAAAATAGCTTAATGGTGATAAAATTCTCAAAAAATCTAAATTCCCGAAATATTGAATGACAATACTTAAAACATACGAAAATATCATAAATAGATAGCCAAAACGCAGTGCCTTCTTATGGCCTTTAATAATTCCAGCCAATGATAAACCGATAGAAAAAAATACAATCTGCGAAAAAAACATACCGATTATTGTTTCTGTAACTGCTCCAAGCACTAACTTTCCGTTTGTATATGAATGCATTGTCCCATCAATGTAATATACAGTAAAAATACTTCCAAGCCATGTTACTAGAGCCAGTATTGAAATATTCACAATTCCGTTCCCAATTTTAGCTGTTATTATATCGGCTCTCTTATATGGTTTTGTATATATAAATTCAAATGTCTTGTCACGCTCATCTCTACCTAGTACTGTTACTCCAGTTGTTATTGAATGAAAATATACAATCAATGATATCCAGTAGAAAAGAATTAAGTGATAATCTAGTGATGTTTGTAAGCCTATACCTTCTAGTCCAAACATTGTAACAACAATTCTCGGGAGCATTTCCATACTCTCCATTATCATATCAGCATTCTGAGATACCATAAGATATTCAACAATTCCATAAATTATTGTTATTGCAACAATCATACACCAAATCAAAAGACTTTTTCGTGTGAGCTTTAACTCCTTCAAAAATATAGTTTTCACTCTATAACCTCCTCCTTAAGATACTATGGCAATGTCTTTCTTCTGAAATATTCTATGTCCACATAAAATAAATGCTAAACATACGATTATAAATACTAGTACAAATCTGAATTCATACATGTTGTTAATAATTACAAATGTATCATTAAAATAATGTAACGGTGATAGATATCGCAACGCATCTATTCCTGCAATCCTAGAAACGGAGCCATTAGCATATGAAAGAAAAACAACCCCCGTTGAAATTATGATTGTTGTTCTTATTTTGGGAAAGATAGTCCCAACTAACATGCCAAAAAACAAAAACATCAATGGTATCAATATTATTGGAAGGGAAATCAGAAATACGGCTAATAAGCTAAAGCCTTCATCTATACTTAGTTTCATTGCTATAAATGATACTATTATGTAGAACAAACCTATTATAACTATACTTAATGCAGCAACCATCATCTTTGAAAAATATATTGTTGTCCTGCTGTAGGGTTTTGTCATTAAAAAGTCTGCAGAGTTCTGTTTGTACTCTTTAGTCATAATTCCTAGCCCTAAATTCATCCCGTAAATGCTAAATGCGACCAACGTGAAGAATGTAAGGAACGAATACATTCCAATAGGTGTTGTAAGTACTTCCATGGATGTCCCTATGGTTTCAAAAAATGCATTGTTAGAATTATTACCAATAGAAATACTTCCTCCAGTTACCATATCTATATAAACCGGAAGTGCTATTATTATGAGAAATGATAATATGAGTGACCAAATTATTGTAATCTTCTTAATCTGCTTTATTTCATTTTTTAATATAACCATAATCTTACCTCCCTACTGATAATAATGGAGAAAAATCTCTTCTAATGATGGTTCTTCAATATAAACATCAATTATATTTAACTCATTGATTTGTGAAATAATTTCAGATGCTTTTCCACGATATATGAAAGAAGCTTCCTTATCATTTAATTGAAAATCTGCAATTCCTTTACCTGTAAAATACTCTTTATCAATATTGTTATTAGAGATTAGTCTTATTTTTTTATATGAATTTTTTCTAAGTTCATTAATACTTTGGATATTGATAATAGTCCCTTTTTTTATGATAGCTACCTTATTACATATTTTTTGAACTTCACTTAAGATATGAGAAGAATAAAGAATAGTTGTGCCGTTTTGATTTTCTTCTTTTAGCAATTTGAAAAACTCCTCTTTAATTAAGGGATCCAATCCGTTTGTCGGCTCATCTAGAATGATTAATTCTGGTGAATGTTGAAGCGCTGCAACGATTCCAACTTTCTTTTTATTACCAAATGATAAATCAGTAATTTTCCTTTTAATATCAAGTTTAAGTCTCTCGACCAATTCATCTGTTTTCTCATTACAATCTTTCTGATACAACTCGGCTGAATACTTTAGGAGTTCTTTGACAGTCATATTTTCATAATAAAAGGCTTCTGATGGAACGTAACCGATACTCTTTGCAATCTCATGTGCACTCTTTATGCAATCCTTGCCAAATATTTTAGCATTTCCGCTTGTAGGGTGAATAAGAGCAAGCAATGATCTAATCGTTGTTGACTTTCCAGCTCCATTTGGACCGATGAACCCAAAAACTTCTCCTTCCTCCACAGCAAAAGACACACTCTCTATTCCTCTGTGTTTGCCATAATATTTTGACAGATTATTAATTTCAATAATATTTTTTTCTACATAAACCACCTTCCTATATTGTATTATTTATATAAAAGTCTTTTCAGAACCTCCATATACTCTTCAAATTCCTTTATGATAACTTCATCATAATTTTTTTGATAATCCTCTATATTACTGCCATATCGCAATAAAGAATCAGAAAAACCTCTAATCGTCCATAAAGCGATATTCTGTGCTTTTTCACAGCTTATATCATCTCTAAATAATGATTTATCAGATATTCTAAGAATCTTTTCTAAAAGTTTTTGATTTGAATTCGGCAAATCCTTTGGTAACCCTTCAGGAAACACTTGATTGATAGAAAATACAGCTTTACTGACAAAAGCATAAACATCAGGAAATCGAAATGTCATTTCCATGGCTACCTTAGATACGATTCTTATATTATCTAGAAAATCTCTGTCTTTTAATATTACTTTTGAATATTCTTCATCCATTATTTCAGCACAATATTTTAATAGGAATAAAAATAAACCTTTCTTACTACCAAAGTAGTGAAAAATAAGCCCTTTAGATATACCTGCTTCAATTGCAAGATTATCCATATTTGCTGCAGCGTAACCTTTTGTAAACTCTTTCAAGGCTGCTGAGATTACCTTTTTACGCTTTTCTTCATCCATCGTCATGATTTTATGATCTTTTATATCATATTCACCTAAAAATGGTTTTTCCTTTGTATCCTTACTCAAGATATCAAGCTCCTTTCTGTTGACTATAAAGTCAATATCTTTACTTATATAATATTACTTGTTGACTCTAGAGTCAATATGATTTCTATTTTTATTTGTAAACTTTATGCAGCAAATGAAAAAAGCCGACTCAGATCATTGATTCAAGTCAGCCTTCTAAAATATTATTCACCAGTGGAGTGTGCAATGGACATGGAGTGGAATCGTTCGAAGATGCCTCTTTGCATATCTATAAACAGATGGAAAGCAGGACTTTCCTATTAAATAAAAAAGAGAAATGCAGGAATGATATGCATTTCTCTTTTATTCTAATATTTATGTATTACTCTCCAAAATATCTCTTTAGTAATCCTTGGAATGCTTTTCCATGTCTTGCTTCATCTCTTGCCATCTCATGAACAGTATCATGGATTGCATCCAGATTTGCGGCCTTTGCTCTCTTAGCAAGATCCGTCTTTCCTGCTGTTGCTCCGTTTTCAGCTTCTACACGCATTTCAAGGTTTTTCTTTGTAGAGTCTGTAACAACTTCACCAAGTAATTCTGCAAACTTCGCAGCATGTTCTGCCTCTTCATAAGCTGCTTTCTCATAATACATACCAATTTCTGGATAACCTTCTCTATGAGCAACTCTTGCCATGGCGAGATACATACCTACCTCTGTACATTCTCCTGAAAAATTTGCTCTTAGATCTTCGATAATATCCTCACTAACACCCTTTGCAACTCCTACAGTATGTTCTGCAGCCCAACTCATATTAGCATCTTGCTCTGCGAATTTTGATCCAGGTGCATTACACTGGGGACATTTTTCTGGGGGATTTTCTCCTTCATGAACATAACCACATATTGCACATACAAACTTTTTCATTTTTATCTCTCCTTCTTTAAATAATTAATTAAGCATATTTTTATAATTGCTGCTTAGACATTATCCTTTGTTATTGTCAAAGCAGATTTTTCATGCGCTTTTTTAAAATAAAACACTTTTATTCTTAATTTTCAAATCGCTGAGTTTATTAGATTGAAAAATACAAACTTTTTATTATCACAATTATTATTTCTCTCTAAATATCTACACTTTCATCAATAGTACCTTTAAAAATAATAATAAACGCAATAATATATTCATTATTAATTTATATTCATTATAATTTATAATTATAATATCATACCTAATCCAAAAATGCAATAAGAAATTTTTAAAGATTTGTTTTTTAGAATCCGTAAAATCTTATGCAAAAATATCCCTATTAAGAAAGTGGCTATCGCCGCTCTAGTGAAATAGGGATATTTAGGCCCAGAGGGGCAAGATAAGCTTCTCCTTTATGGTTCATTCTTACCTTCTGTTTTCTTATCTTTTATCTCTTGAAAAATGTTTTTCCCTTGATTTTGGTTGGATTGATTATTTGTATCATGATTTATGAACTTTTTTATTTCCTTTATTTCGTCCATTAATGTTGCAAAATCTTCTTTTGTTAAGGGTTTTTTATTGTCCTTTAATTCATATCCTAATTGGCCACTAACCTCAATAGTAGCATACTGCACATCATCAATAGAAACTATTCCCGCCTGTCTTAATCGGGTTTCAAGTCTATCGACAGACATTCTAAGCTTTTGTAAATTTTCTAGCTGGATTTCTCCATTTTCTACAACTATAATAGATTTTCCAGTGGATATCGTCTCCATAAAATCCAATTTCAATTCCACATACTCAGTGATAACCATTAGAATTGTTATCAATAATGCCACACCAAATGTAATTAATAGTCCCCTTCCAGCTACGGGTTGTATTAATAATGAACCGATTCCTATCATTACAACAACTTGTGTGATGGTCATTTGAGATATGGATTTTCTCCCACCAATTCTCAAAATAAATTTACCTACATAAAATATAAGAATGGTTTGCCAAATCCAGTGTAAATCATCCATACGATCAGCCCCTAATATTTATAGTATTAAAATATCCATAAATATAAGTTATCCTTTCTCAGATATTTAATACATGGATATGCATAGGGTCAGCTACGCCCTTACTATTTCCTGATCTTATTTTGGATATCATTTACAATGATAAATTAATCTTTTGAGATAACCCTATGTGTTAGGATAGTTTAAGAATCTTAAAAATTAAATATTATATTAATAATTAGAAAGGAATCTTCAACATATGCTTCAATTTCGCCGTTCATTTTGGTAACCAAGTTTTTTACAATAGCCAAACCCAAGCCTGTAGTTTTCTTGGTTCTAGATTTATCAGCGGGAATAACGGGGTCAGGCTTGAATTATTTACTTATTTCCTCCCATCTTCTCATCACTTCTTCAACATAAGCTGTGCCTTTGCTCTCTCCTGATCTTATTTTTGATATCATTGATGATGATAAATTAAGCTTTTGAGATAGCAACTTATTACTTACATTACAATGATTCTCACTCAGAAGAACAATAGCTTTACGAATATCTGATATCTTTTGGTTTCTTGTTTTTTTGGTAATGTCATCAATTGTGGCATCTTCATTAATACAAACTTCTTCTATTATCTCATCAATATTTATATTTTTTATTGATTCTTTCTTTTCATTTTTTACTGCTATATTTGTGGGCTGAGGTTCATCCGTATTTACATATATTATTTCTGTATCATCTTGGTTCATAAACTGTAAATACTGTTTTACAGCTTTATTTTTATTCTCTGAAAATATGCTTAGTACATAAGAAGGATCCACTATAGTGCTCTTCTTCTTCCCAATATAATAGATATGACTACTCCATTTATACTCTATTCCACCTTCAAGATTTGCTTTTACTGGATTATTATGAATATATCGTATTAGCTGAAGTAAATAGTTATCTTTGTCACATAATAAGGCTTTATATCTCTGCTGAAATACATGACCCGTTCTATTATATTTATGATTAAACCATTGGGTATAAACCTGCTGAATTCTTTGCATAATCTGAGAGAGTGGAACATCTGTTACCTCGATTAGAAGATGAACGTGATTATCCATAATGCAATAGGCGTATAGTATAAAGCCTATTTTTTCTTTATATGAGGCTACTATATCTAAATACTTGTTTTTATGTATTTCTTCACTTAACACATTTTCTCCATTATTTCCCCTAACCATTACATGGTATAGTGCTCCTGGGTAATGGATTCGTGGTTTTCTCGCCATATTTATCACCAAGATTATCCTATCATTAGTAAGTAAATAATTCAAGCCTGACCCCTTTTTCTCTTTCAGTGACCCCCTTTTTACTTTTTTTATGCTCATTATACTGGAAATAAAATTCTAGCTAAATAAATTACTAAAGTAAGGGTAATGGCACTAGCTATTGTAGATACCATTACTACCTGAGCGGCAAAATCTTGATGATTATTACACTCCACAGCAATTAGAGCTGTATTTACTGCTGTAGGCACAGAATGACCAATAAGAACTGTCTGGGCTGCAACTCCAGTAAATTTAAAAAGATATATGTACAAAACAGCTATAATAGGTCCTATAATAGTACGGGTAAATACCGAAATATATACTTCTTTATTTTTAAAATTAAATTGAGTTTTAGAAAGTTGTACTCCTAAGGTTAATAGAGCCATAGGAACTAAAGCACCCTTTAGATAATTAAGGGCTGGCCATACAAAAGTTGTAGTTACATCTATTTGTAAATATTTTAAAAATAGTGCAAGGGGTATAACATAAATAGCTGGCATGGTAAAAATTTGTTGTAAGGATTGTTTCAAATCCATAGTTGCCCTTCCTGCATGATAAAATCCTAAGGTATTAGTGGTAATATTATTAAAAACCATAATCATAATCATTGTTGCTGTGGCTTCTTCCAAATATGGAGTCTGTCCATTTATTAAAAAGGGATAGCTGCTAAATACGAGGGTAACAAGGGATAGCCCTATATTCCCTGTATTATTAAACATAATAGAATTTTTAAAAGCATTTATCATACCGATATCATATTTACGAATTTTCCCAATCAATTGAGCCAATAAACCATTACCTACTAAATAGAGGATACTAAACAATAAAACTTTCAACATACTAGAATCTAAATTTGTAGTATAGAGATTTACAAAAACAAAGGAAGGTATGATCAAATAAAAATTTATTTTACTAAGGGTAAATAATTGTAGATCAAATTTTTTACTCAAGGCAAATCCTAAAACGATTATGGTAAAAATGGGAAAAATATTATTCCCTAAAATATAAAATATAATACTCATATAAAATTTCCCCCTATCACAAGTGTCTCATTTTAATATTTTATCACAATGCAAAAAATAGAGAATAATTATTTCAATTTTAGGAGGATAAAAGTTTCGTTAACGTTTTCATTTCTTTAATATAGATTTTTCTATTGTATAATATTAAAAATTTTCCTATAATATCTGTAAGCATCCATATATTGAAAAATGACAGAGTAGGTTTAGGTGCGTAAAGTGCTGGATAGACGGGAAGTTGCTACCCAGACGAAAAACTCTTTAAAGTTTGCGATACCTTTACCGCATTCCGCTGTCACAAAAAGAAACTCTCTTTCTGTGACGACGAATGTCATTGAATTTAAGAGAGGAGGGTTATGGATGAATAAAACTCATAATATTGTTTTTGTAGCGTTATTGATTGCATTAAATGTTGTATTAACAAGATTTGTTGCAATCCAAACTCCCATTGTGCGAATCGGATTTGGTTTTATCCCAATCGCGTTATCTGCTATGTTTTTTGGCCCTACGATAGGAGGAATCACAGCTGCCCTATCGGATGCATTAGGTATGTTTATCTTTCCCAAAGGAGCTTTTTTCCCCGGATTTACTTTAAGTGCATTTTTAGGTGGAGTAATCTACGGTTTATTTCTTTACGATAAACCAAAGACATGGTTAAATATTGCACTTGCTGCAGTGACAATTTCTTTGATAGTAAATCTAGGGCTAAATACTCTTTGGATTTCTATGACGACAGGAAATACCTTTATTGCTATCATAGCTCCTAGAATTATAAAAGAGATGATTCTTATTCCTATTCGGACAGTTTTAATTTATACTACCTGGCATTATGCAGGAGAATATATTCAAAAAAATCTCTCAATCTTTACTAAATAATACTGTTACAAAATCTATAAATAATAAAAGTCATAGATGTCTTCACTGTGCTACTCCACAAATGCCCACTTTTCTATTGATATATAAAATTAATGATAGAAAAGGGGCACTTAGTCGCTGCTTCATGAAACATCTATGACTTTTTACTTTGAATCATAATGTGCTAATTATAGAACTATTCTGACACCAATCTCTTTTCCCCTTTTATTTCTTGAATAGGCTTTATATTTTGGGTTACTTCTAAAGTACCCATATACTCTCCCTTTTCATCTCGTACGGCAAAATATCTTATATACACGTATAAATCTCCCATTTTGATCCAAAAATCCTCATGATCCTTTTTCCCAGATTTAAAATCCTCTACAATTCCCTCTACAATATGTACACTTGCTGGAGGATGGCAATTGGCTACGTCTCTACCAATAACAGCTTTTGTCCTTGGAAATACCCTTTCCTTTGTTTGGGAAAAATATTTTACAATATCATTCTTATCTACAAAGGTAATATCTACAGGAAGATAATTAAATATAGCACTGATCTCCTTAGGGGTTAAAAGACCAGTTTCAAATTTTATATAACCAGTATTCCCTTTATTTTCCTCTTTTCGTTCCTCTTCTTCTATATCTACTCTTTCAGGCTCCCAAACTCCTGCAGGTCCAGTAAGGCAATAGCCTATTTCATCGCTTTCTTCCATAATGCTAATCCATTCATCCTGGGTCAGGGCATCGATTGCCATAGGAAATAAAATGCTTTCCTCTTTAAAAATCATTTCCTTGATTTCATAGATAATATCTTGTAATTTTTTTACTACTTCATCGCCATCTATATATTGCTCCCGCAGAAGGGATTTTACTTCCTTAATCCCATCCCGTATCTCGTCATCTACTCCCCACATTACCTTAGGAGGTGCCGTGATATTGTACTTTTCCAAATAGGGAAAAAGAAGATTTTCCTTTCTACTATAATGTTTATTGATATCATATAATAAACTTAAATCCTCTAGTAATTTATTTATGGTTTCTATCTCTGGATCTTCTTGAAATTCATTCATATGGAGCTCTAGATTTTCTTCTATTAATTTTTCTATTGCCCTATTTTCTTCCATAAAAGTATGTACAGGATGTCCTGGGATTTCCTTTGCATCCCTATGGATATCCTCAATAGAACCTTTAAATACCGAAGCATGGACACTGCACAATCTTTGGACCTCTTCTACCGGCATTCCTTCCATAATTAACTCCTGCTCTATATCAGAGATTTCCCGGGCGGCTATGCCCCCAAATAATTTTTCAAACTTTGGCTTTACCTCCTCTAATGACTTTCCATTATGGAGCTCCAGAATCATTTTTTTTAATTCCTCTTTCCGATGTCCCCTGTTATTAATTAGCTCACTCATTTTATTCCTCCTTATTCTAGGGTTGTACTCTATCTATTTTTACCAAATTTATGGATTCTATCATAAAAAACACTTTATAAAGTAGATTCTAAAAAAAGAGTCCACATATGGACTCCTTTGTATCATTATGCTCCCATTATTTTATTCGCATTTTCATTAATATCATCGATTATATCTACGATTTTGATAGCTTTCTCTGTTGGAAATAGATCGATAATACTTCCAATGGATTTAAATGGATCTTCCTGAAGAACCTTTTTATCCATAATTCCATTTTTTACTACATAATCCACGATGGTCTTAACAAATCTTATTTGCTTGCTATCTAAATTCAGATCATTTAAAAACTCGGAAAAAGCTTCATTGGCAGCTTTTTGATCTAGTCCAACTACTTGCCTAACTAGTATCGTAAGAGGGGTCTTGCCAAACTCCTTTGTATAATCATCCTTTGTACCCACTTCATTCCACAGTATTTTTTCTAATTCTTTAAAATCTTGCTTGGTTAAGGGTTTATTATTCTTCAATTTATAGATTGCAATATGATCTTGGTGCTCCCTTAAATATTGATTTACCTTATTCCTATAATTTTCAAGATTGTTAATAGAATATTCTCCTGGATTTTCTTTCATAGACATTAGCTCGTCTGTAAGATTGGTATAATAAATTTTGACCTTTTTCTTTTCAATAAACTGAATCAAATCCCTCAATGCCTCTCTTACCATTTCATAATCTAGTATCGTGGCTTTAGCCCAAAATTCATCAGTTTTCACCTTTGCGATAATATCTCTTTTTTCTAATACTTGAGGTATCGTTGCGATATTAGATAAAGCATATGCTGTTTTCACTACATTATCTTTGGCTTTATTAGCATTGCTACCTACTAGCCCTGCTAACTCTATGGTAAGCATTAAGTAATCAAATCTTTTTGCCAGTTCATCATCCTTAGAAGGAACGATTAAATGGGTAATATGGTCCTTAATCTCCCTTAAGGCAATGTCCCCAATGTTTTTCCAAAGATCTTTATTTTGATATTTGTCTATATATCTTAAATGTTGCCTTACGATAAAGTGGTCTCGATTTAATCTTTTTATTTCTCCTATTACTTCCTCTATCAATTTATTTCTATAAGTAATATACTTTTCTTCTTGATACTCTATCTGTTGTAATTCCTTGATCAAATTCACCTTAGTATTAAATATTTTTTCTGTTAAACTCTTCGGATTCTTTACCTCTTTTCCATTGGGATTGGCTCGAAAGAATTCAAAGTTACCACAGAAGTCAAAGATTAAAAAATTTTCCTTATCTTTTCCAGGCCCAAATAAGTTTTCACAAAGCCTAGTTCCTCTACCGATCATCTGCCAAAACTTTGCCTTAGATAGGACCTTTTTAAAGAATACCAAGTTCACAATTTCGGGTACATCTATACCAGTGTCTAGCATATCAATAGACACAGCAATCTGAGGTATTTTCTCCTTAGTAGAAAAATCATCAATCAAACTTTGAGCATAATTAATATGATTGTCAATGACGCTGGCAAATTTCCCATGATATTGTGGATACAAAGTATCAAATCGCTCCACAATTCTAAGAGCATGCTTATGATTTTTGGCAAAAATAATGGTCTTGCCTAGTTTATCCCCATCTTCTACCTTAATCCCCTTTTCCATAAGGATGGTTAATACTAGGTCTATGGTATCATCATTGAATAACCAAGAGTTAATTTTGTTACTAGATATAAAATCTGGCATCTCCTCATCTTCGTCAAAGGTTTCCTCATACTTTTCTTTATCTTTTTCACTTAATTCATCATATTTTATTCCTTTTTCTAAAAACTTAAGCTCTGTTTCCACTGTATTATAAGGAACTAGATATTTGTCCTCTACTGCATCTTCTAGCTCATATGCATAGGTAGGAACATTATTCTCCAAATCAAAAATATGATAGGTATTTTTATCAATATCATCCTTTGGAGTGGCAGTAAGACCTAATAAAAGTGCATCAAAATAATCAAAAATCTCTTTATATTTCTTGTAAATACTTCTATGGGATTCATCTACAATAATCAAATCAAAATGACCAATGGTAAAGAGTTTTTTCCCATCTTCTGACTTTGTTTCATCTACAGCATTCATCATGGTAGGATAGGTAGAAAATACGATTCTACTATTCGGATTATCTCCACCTAATAGATTACACAAAGACATATTTTTTAAAAGATGATTGAAGTTATTTTTAGCTTGATTTACTAGGGCAGTTCGATCTGCCAAAAACAATATATTCTTTACCCATCCATGCCTTGCCAAGACATCTATAATGGATATGGCTGTTCTTGTTTTCCCACTGCCTGTAGCCATGACAAGAAGAGCCTTCCTATTTCCCCGCTCAAAGGCTTCACATACTGCTTTTATGGCTTCTTTTTGATAATATCGATTGGTAATCTCGTTGTTAATCTCAATATTTTGTAGGGAAGATTTATTCTTTCTTTTGTCTATGGTGTATTGTAATTCCTCCTTAGCATAGATTCCTGATACTCTTCTAGGAGGATAGATGCTATCTTCCCAGATATAGGTTTCAAATCCATTGGTATAAAAAATAATAGGCCTTTGATGAAATTTATTTTCTAAACAATCTGCATATAATTTCGCCTGCTGTTTTCCTTTATTAGGGTCTATACTACTTCTTTTAGCTTCAATAACAGCTAAAGGCTTTCCATTGTTTCCAAAGAGTATATAATCTACATATCCAGTGCAGCTCCCATAGGGCATTCCCCGCACTTCATACTCCTCTATACAATCCTCGCCAAAAACCCACCCAGACTCTTTGATGTACAAATCTATATATCTTTTTCTTGTTTCAAACTCGCTAATTTTATCTACTTCAAAAATTTTATCTACTTCAAAGTGGTCTTCCTTGGATTTTTCTTCTCTAAGCCTTGTAAGCTCTTCCCTTAATTTCTCATTCTCAGATACCATATCCTTAAGCTTTTTATCTTTAGAGCCAAGCTTATCATATAGGTTTTCTAAGTCTTGTCTTTTTACCCTTTTTTCTTCCCCTTGCTGAAGAAGACTTTCATCAAATTTAGTATCTATAAAATCTTCTGAATAGCAATAGCATATCCAAGATACAAATTGATGTAGATTATGAAGGGATAAAACAGCATCTTCCCTTTTGATACTAGTATTGGTATGGGCTGCCATATTCCCAAGCCGGACAATATACTTTATGAGTGGAAACAGGTCAGGATCAATAATATCGGTAAAGGTAGGAGCATGAATTAAACTGGATAGATTATCTTGATAGGGTATCTTTAAATAGCTATCAAAGCGATACACCCACTTTACCGATAGCTCTAAGGCTCGTCTAGAAAGAATAGCAGTAGTAGCAGGGCTAACAGCTATGCTTTTTTCTGCTTCCATACAGGCACTACTAAAAGTATTAAATTTTTTATCCTTTGTTAAAAATGAAAAGTTTAAAATCATAGGTACTCCCCCTAGATGTACTTGTTATAACTATTTATTATTCTAACTCATTGTGCTAGCTAATTCCGATTTGCTAATGCTCCAAGGCTAGGAGTTTGTAAGTTCACTACAGGTTGTATCAAAACTCGCTTCGCTCAAACAGTTGATACAACTGTTCTTTCACTTCACTAACAAACTCTATGAGCCTTTCCACAATGCAAATCTACATTAATCTAGCACAATAGATTATTCTATTCTATTTTTAAAATAATTCTCCTTTAAATGCTTTTTGCATTAAGCTATTAAAGTTGTTTTCCATTTCAGTAAGACTTTTTTGAAATAATTCTTTTTTCTGTTCTGTTTTTTCTACTATAGAAGCAAATTTATTTTGGAGGTCTAGTGGTGGTAAGATTATTTCTATATTTTTTATCATTGTTAAATTCAAATTTTTTTGTCTCACACCTCTTTGTAATCTTCTATAATAATCTCTTCCTACTTGTATAATGAAATACGCATATTCTGTATTAACTTTTTTAGGATCTAGCTTTGCAAATGCAATTGCTTGATTGCAACTACAAGGGATCTTATTTATTGAAGATTTTAAAGCTGCAGTATCGTACATTCCTAATAATAAACTATCTGGTTCAATTATTTTAGCAGATGAGTTTTGTGTAGCCTCTTTACTTATTTTTTCAGCACTATTATAAATATACATGTTCTCTAATTCGCCGGAGGAAAGCCATGGAATATCTCCAGTAAAATATTCAGTTTTTCTCCTTGAAGGCGTTCCTCCGCTCTGCCAATTTCCTAATTTGTTTAATGTTATCTTTGAAAAGTCTTTAGGATTTTTTACGGGATCCCCAAACATATCCAAAAACACACTTTGTATAAATTCATCTAGTTTTTCAATTTGTGCTTTTCTTTTATCGATTAATTCTTGGGCTTTGTCTAATACATTTACAACTTTATTTTGCTGTTTCATTTCTATAATTGGAATTAAAGTTAACTCAGTAAACTTTCTTGAAATTCCTCCAACTGTAGCTCCCCTAAAATCTTTAAGAATTTCTTTTTTACCCTTGTTAGAGAACAAATAATAAAATACATATTTAGGATTAGCTATATTTTCATCAATTTTC
>USMD01000002.1 GCA_900555725.1 uncultured Garciella sp.
ACTTAGTTCCCATGGAGAGAGTGGGGGTAATGGACAGCTTTGGAGAATCTGGAAAACCAGAGGAATTATTAAAAAAATATGGTTTAACGGCAGAAGAGATTGTGAAAAAGGTAAAAAAAGTAGTTAAGAGAAAATAATTAAGATATAATTAAAATATAAGGGGGTTATAAAAAATGAAATTTTTTATCGATACTGCAAATGTAGAGGAAATTAAAAAGGCAAATGATATGGGGGTGATTCAAGGAGTGACAACAAATCCATCCCTTATTTCAAAGGAAGGACGAAATTTTCAAGAGGTGGTAAAGGAAATTACAACCATAGTGGATGGACCCATTAGTGCAGAAGTAATTAGCTTAAAGGCAGAAGAAATGGTTCAAGAAGGAGTAGAATTGGCAAAGATTCATGAAAATATTGTCATTAAAGTTCCAATGACGGCAGAAGGCTTAAAAGCAGTTAAAATATTCTCTCAAAAAGGAATTAGAACCAATGTTACTTTAGTATTTTCAGCAGCTCAAGCACTACTTGCTGCAAAAGCAGGGGCATCTTTTGTTAGTCCTTTTGCAGGAAGAATGGATGATGTAGGAAATAGTGGTATACACGTTATTAAAGAGATTGCTGAAATCTTTGAAAAACATAATATTAAAACAGAAATCATAGCAGCTAGCATACGACATTCAATGCATGTCATTGAAGCTGCAAAAGCAGGAGCTCATATTGCAACAGTTCCTTATAATGTTATTTTGCAAATGACAAAACATCCATTAACAGATATTGGAATTAAGAAATTTTTAGATGATTGGAAAACAGTAAAAAATGTATAGTTGAATTCAAAACATCAGATAAACAGAGTTCTTGACTTCAGATGGAGTTTTTACTCCAACTAAAGCTACCTAACAGAATTCTTAGTATCGGTATTTTCGATACCTAGAATTCGTTGTCCTTTAGGGGAAATCGTTATCTAGGGACATATCTGCCGTTATCTCCCACTTTGATAGAAGTGGGAGTTTTACGGCAGACAGTCATCAGATAAACTGTTTTTTCCTAAATTTCATAATGAACCAAAGGATTTTGTACCAAGTTTTTGAAAGAATTCAGTACAAAATCTTTTGGTATTATGTTTTTTTGATGGAATTAAAAAGACTTTCTACCATTGTCTCTGCTATTTTCCATATTAAATATAATCGGACCTGATGAATGTTTAAATTTTCAACATGATTATAAGTGCCAACGATTCCAATGAAAGAATAGTCCCCTACATTGGGAAGTGCTTTTCCAACTCCTTTTCCTGGGGAAACAGCTCCCTTTCTAAAACAAACTTTACCAATAGATTTATCGCTTCCTAGAGAAGCATCAATGGCTAATATAGGAAGATTGGGGTAATTAGACTGAATAGAAGGGATTGTATCTACCATATTTACGGCATGGATAGGATTTTTTAAGGTACCGTAGACAGGATAGGGAAAATGATTTTCTTTCAATTTATGGCCTATAATAGGACCTAAGCAATCTCCAATACAACGGTCAGTACCAATACAGATAGTAATAAAGGGAGTATCTATAGAGCTTTTGATAGCTTCTCCAAGTTTGATGGCTGCTATAGGATTTTCATAGTGTATTTCCACAAAAAACGCACCTCCTTTTATAATATATAAAGGGGTGCTTGTAAAAATAACTACATATTCTATCAGAAAATATTTTAATATAAATGCTGTCAAGTCGTCACATAATATTTCTATGAATCTTTCTGTATTGAGGGATAGATGTTTCACTTTGGCGACGACTTAATGGCCCTTTTCCTTCTATTTTTGTTTTGTGAAAGGAAAAGAGGGCATTTGTGGAGTAGCCAAGTGAAGACATCTACCCCTTAGATAATTATTAATCATCCTTTGATATTGATGATTTTTAAAAAAAATGGTAAAATAATAGAGAAGTCGAGGTGTAGCGCAGTTTGGTAGCGCACATGGTTCGGGACCATGGGGCCGTGGGTTCAAATCCCGCCACCTCGACCATTTTTGTTGCTTTTATAAAATTCGTCTATTGTATTAGTTTAATTTAAATCTACTAGTAAAATGGGCTAACCTTTATAAAATCTAGGCATTATTCTTCAACGATATTTCCTTTGTATCAATATCTTCTTCCAACAAAAACCTTACCTCTTCAATTGTATCCATTACACCTTGATAATCCTCATAAAAGACAACCACAATATCGTCCTTTTGGGCCATCATCATTGCCTTTTTTAGGGCTTTTTGCTCGCAAAGCTCGATTTCTAGAGAGTCTTTATTCATTCCACTAATGAGACAGCCATTTTTCAAAAACTTGGATACCATTCCTCGTTGTAAATTTCTTATTTCCCGGTCTTCTTTTATAATAATATGTTGAAAGGTTGCTCCACACATCTGACCAATTTTTACGGTACTGGTTTCACTTCGATCCCCGGGGACTCCAATGACACCAATAAGTCGATTGTGTTTCATTTTCTTTAGGGTAGAGATTACCTCTCGATAGCCATCAATATTATGACCATAATCTACCACTAGTCTAAAATCCCTTATCTTGTAAATATTAAACCGCCCAGGATTATCTACTAAATCACATTTGAAGTTTCTTAGGCTTCTTGCAATGATTTCCAGTTCTATATCTAGACCAATGGCACCAGCCACAGCTGCTAGGCTATTTTTAATATTACAAGCTAGAATTCCATTTAAAGTAGCAGGAATCTCTTTTATGGATAGGATTTCGTATTCGGTCTTTCTATCATAGGTGCAAATCATATCATTTTTTAAATAGACTGCTCTACCACCTTTTCTGATATGTTCCTGTATGGTAATTTGATTTTTTTCAGTAGAAAAATAAATGATATTTCCCGATAAGCCTTTTGCGATAGTAATGCAATAGGGATCATCGGCATTTAACACGGCATAACCAGATTTTTTAATCGCTTCTACCACAAGGGATTTTACAAAGGCTAATTCCTCGAGGGTATTGATTCCATCTAATCCTAAATGGTCCTCACTGATATTGGTAATAATGCCCACATCGGCTAGATCATATCCTAATCCTCTTTTAACAATACCACCCCGTGCTGTTTCCAGCACCGCAGCTTCTACTCGTTTATCCATTAAAACACTTTGAGCACTAATGGCCCCTGTGGTATCACCTTTCATAATACACTTCTGGTCAATATAAATGCCTCCAGTGGTGGCCATACCTACTCTTAACCCCTTTTCCATTAGGATTTTTCCTAACATACGGGTGGTGGTGGTTTTCCCGTTGGTACCAGTAACCGATATAATAGGTATGTTGTAAGGACTGTCCTCGGGGAAGAGGGAATCTACAATATCTTTTGCTACATTTCTCTGTTTTCCTTTGGTAGGATAGTGGTGCATGCGAATCCCAGGGGCGGCATTTACTTCGATGACAGCTCCACCATTGGAAGTAATAGGCATAGAGATATCTTCAGTAGTAATATCCACTCCAGCCACATCCAATCCAATGATATTAGCAGCATTTACAGCAATGTCTAGATTTTCAGGATGTACCTGATCGGTAACATCTATAGCAATTCCCCCGGTACTGAGATTGTCGTTTTCTCGTAAATAAATTATTTCACCCTTCTGGGGAATCATATCTAAGTGCATATTATTTTTTCTTAGAAGTAATTCCATTACAGAATCTATTTTCAGCTTAGTAAGGGGTTTCTCATGACCTTCACCCCTTAGGGGATTTTGATTTTCTATTTCGATTAATTCCCTTATAGTGTTTTCCCCATTGCCGATTACATGGGCGGCAATCCTCTGGGCACAGGCAGAAACCTTTCTATTTACTACTAACACCCTATAATGATTTCCTGGAATATATTTTTCTACCACCACTTGTTGGCAATATTCTTTCGCTATTTCAAAGGCTACTATTACATGCTCTTCATCTGTTAAATTAATAGAAACACCTTTTCCTTGATTTCCATGATTTGGTTTGATTACAACAGGATAGCCTATCCGTTTGATATAGGTTAAGATATCTTCTAGACTGTTAGAAGTATAACCGTAGGGAACAGGGATACCAGCAGTACTTAATAGTTCTTTCGTCATATCCTTATCACAGGAAATATCTACAGGGATACAGCCTGTATTTTCAGTTATGGTAGCCTGTATTCTTTTGCTATAACAGCCATAACCCAACTGTAGTAGGCTTCCCTTTCCAATCTGGATGACAGGAATTCCCCTATTTTGGGCTTCATCTTTAATGGCTTGGGTGCTTGGCCCTAAGGTTTGACCCAAAGCGATTTTTTTTAACTTATTCATTTTATCTAAAAAATTTATTTTTTGGGCACTTGTACATAAATCATTTAAAAGGTCAGTTGCCAAATAAATGACTTCCTCGGCAATCTCCCTATTTTTATATTCAAAGACAATATAATATACGGTTTCCTGATCTGTTTGACGAGCCTTTCCAAAAGCTACATCATAACCTAAAATGTTTTGCATTTCAATACATATATGTTCTAGTACATGGGCTAAATAGGTACCTTCATAGAGTCTTTCTACAAAACCTCCAATATAGCCGCGGGAACACTTATGTTCCTTTAGGGTAGGGATATATTCTAATAATAAATTATTAAAATTGGGGATATCACAGGTAGGAATTTCAGCATATTCTTCTAGATCTACCTCTGCTCGTATACAAGGGCGATGACAATATATATTTCGACCATTATAAATGATCAAATTTTTAAGCTTCAAACTTATCTCCTCCAATAAAAATATTCTTAGGTTTCATTAGATTCCTTTAGGATGGTTTTTTTATTGACCAGGTCATATCCATAGTTTTCTGGAAGAATATGAACTACTACATTGGTTAGGGCTAAGGGTTCATCAGAAAATTGCTCTGATATATTTGTATATTCAATACTTCTTCCATCTACAATGGTAACAACCCCGTTGCCTAAAACAGAAAAAGAGCGATTATCTTTTACGATAATGGCAGTATTTTCATCTATACCAATGCCTAGTATATTGGGATTTTGAGCAACCCCGGAAAGTAATCTTCCTATTCTTCCTCTTTGATTAAAATGTTGGTCAATAATTACATTTTTTATAAGACCCATTCCTGGGGACATATTGATGGTGGCTTCTGCAGGGGCTTTTTCATCATAACCTTCTACAATCATAATTTCACTCATCATAGAAGCTCCAGCGCTAGTACCAGCTAATACCTTCCCTTGATCATAAAATTTATGAATAATATGATGGAAGTAAGTACCTCCTATAATACTAGAGATTTTTAATTGATCTCCTCCTGTAAAAAAGAGACAATCATAGTCTAAAATGGAATCTATCTTTCCTCTAATATTAGAATGTTTACGATCCATAATGGATAAGGTATGAACTTCATAGGCCCCTAAATCATAAAAAAGGTTCTCATATTCCATCCCCACTTCATCAGGATAGTCAGTAGCGGTAGTGATAATCCCAATTTTGGCCCTATCTTCACCGGATAATTTTATAACTTCCTTCAAAATCTTTTTATCAGTCTTTTTGTCTTCGCCTCCTCCAATGATGATAAGAGTAGGCACTTGATTTTCTGACATTTACATCCCTCCTGGTGCAATATATAATATTTTTACCAAAAGTACACACAATATTCGGATTTTTACCTTAGGTTTTTTACAAAAATTATCTCGTCTTTTATTTTAAAATTTAAGGTTTATTTAAGTTTTATGGATTATTATTATCTCAGGATAAAGAATTTTTAAAGGAAAAGAGGAGAAAGATATATGAATCATTTTAGCAATGAAGAGGATAATGCAATCAAAAATGAAAAGGATAAGAAAAAGAAGAGATTTTCCTTTAGGCAGATTCTTATTCTTGTTTTAGTTGCTTCTTTAGTTGGTGGTACAGCTATTGGCGCCGGTTATCAATGGGCTGGATATATGATTTCTGAAAATGCCAGTGAACAGGAAAGTCAAGGGCAATCCAGCCTAAATACCAATAATCAAAGTGGTTCCACCAAAAATGTTACCCCTACTTCTCAATCTGGGTTAACCACACAGGAAATTGTAGAAAAAGTAGGACCTTCAGTAGTATCTATCACTAGTAAAGTTATGACCCAAGATTGGTTTATGAATGAAACTGCCCAAGAGGGAATGGGTTCAGGAGTCATCATTCAAGTAAATGATGATGGAGTTTTTATTCTTACCAATAACCATGTCGTAGCAGATAGTAATCAATTAATGGTTACTTTTGAAAATAATGTACAGGCCGAGGGTAAAGTGTTAGGAGTAGACGAAGATAGTGACTTGGCCGTTATTAAAATTGATGAAAACAATATTCCTAAGGAAGTAAAGGGAAAAATCAAAGTTGCTGAATTTGGAGACTCAAATAAGCTAACTGTAGGAGAAGAAGCCATTGCCATTGGAAATCCGCTAGGATATGATGATACAGTAACCGTTGGGGTCATTAGTGCATTGGATAGAAAACTTCAAATGGCAGATAAAAATATGAAATTAATTCAAACCGATGCAGCCATTAACCCAGGAAATAGTGGAGGAGCCTTAGTAAATAGTCAAGGGCAATTAGTAGGGATTAATACTGCAAAGATTGCAGATACTGAAGTAGAAGGCATTGGATTTGCCCTTCCCATTAATTCTGCAAAACCCATCATAGAAGAGCTATTAAAGCGGGGGTATGTTTCAAGACCCTATTTAGGAGTTATGATCCAAGATATCGATGAAGAAACAGCACAAGCTTATGAGATTCCTGTAGGAGTACTTATTCGTGAAGTACTAGAAGGTAGTGCAGCCTATAAAGCAGGACTTCAACCAGGGGACGTCATTATTGAAGTAGATGGAGACAAAGTTCTTTCCGCAGATCAATTAACAAAAAAGATTTCTAATAAAAAAGTAGGAGATAAAATCACAGTTACTATCGTGAGAAATGGGAATCAGAATAAAGAGTTTAATGTCACCCTTAAGGAAAAAAATAATCAGCAACAAAGGTAAGCGAATGCCTTCTTTTTATTCTAATTATTGTAAGGATATTGACTCCAAAAATGAACTATGTTATGATTAAGCAGAATTGAATAACGTAAACTTATCCAGAGAGGTGGAGGGATGGGCCCTATGAAACCCGGCAACCAGCTTATAGGCACGGTGCCAATTCCTACAGAGAATATTCTGAAAGATGAGTTTTAGATGAAAATAGCCTCTTCTTAGTCAGAAGAGGTTTTATTTCTATATTCAGGGAAAAAAGAAAAGGAGGGAACGAAATGGTGAGAAAATTATTTACATCAGAGTCTGTTACGGAGGGACATCCAGATAAAATATGTGATCAAATATCTGATGCAATACTAGATGCTATTTTAGTAGAGGATCCAAATGCAAGGGTAGCTTGTGAAACAACAGTTACCACAGGTTTAGTAATGGTAATGGGGGAAATCTCAACCAATACTTATGTAGATATTCCTAAGGTTGTGAGAAAAACCATAAAAGAGATAGGATACACAAGGGCAAAATATGGTTTTGATGGGGATACTTGCTCAGTAATTACTAGTATTGATGAGCAATCACCGGATATTGCCATGGGAGTAAATAGAGCCCTAGAAGCTAGAGAAGGGGCCATGACCGATGAAGAAATTGAGGCTATTGGAGCTGGAGACCAAGGGATGATGTTTGGTTTTGCAACCAACGAAACCCCAGAATTAATGCCCCTTCCTATTTCTTTGGCTCATAAGTTAGCACGCAGATTAGCCCAGGTTCGAAAAGAAGGTATTGTAGATTATCTTCGACCCGATGGGAAAACCCAGGTTACCGTTGAGTATGAAGATGAGAAACCAGTAAGGGTAGATACCATTGTAATTTCCACTCAACATAATTCTAAGGTAGACAAGCAAACCATAGAAAAAGATATGATGGAACATGTTATTCAAGCAGTAGTGCCATCGGAGTTATTAGATGAAAACACAAAATATTTTATTAATCCTACAGGAAGATTTGTAATCGGAGGGCCCCAAGGAGATTCTGGACTTACTGGACGGAAAATCATTGTAGATGCCTATGGAGGATATGGTCGCCATGGAGGTGGAGCTTTCTCAGGAAAGGATCCAACGAAAGTAGACCGTTCCGCAAGCTATGCAGCAAGATATGTTGCTAAAAATATTGTAGCAGCAGGATTGGCGGATAAATGTGAAGTAGAACTAGCATATGCCATTGGGGTAGCAAAGCCTGTTTCTGTCTTTGTTGAAACCTTTGGCACTGGAAAGGTAGAGGATGAAAAAATCGTTGAACTCATTAAAAAACATTTTGATCTGAGACCTGCTGGCATTATTAAAGAGCTGAATTTAAGACGACCTATCTATCGTCAAACCGCGGCCTATGGACACTTTGGTAGAACTGATATTGATCTACCTTGGGAAAGAACCGATAAGGCAGAGATTTTAAGGAAGAACGCTTTAGAAAGCTAAAATAATGGGACTGCTGCAAAAAGATTGGTGCTCAATAAAAAGAGTTGTAAGTGTTTTTGTAGCAGCTTTTTTTATTTTTTGCAGTGATTGGTACTGCAAAAAAATATGCTCAACCCTTCATAAACTTAGTAAGATTATCTATGGCTTTTCAAAAAATCCACTAAATTAACATAAAGTGAAGACATACTTTCGAAAAGTCCAACATTTTCTTATTTTTCTTATGGAGATATACTAATATTGCCGGCGGGGATAGAGGCCAATCCCATAAAATAAAAGTTTAGAGAGGAGTGAGAAAATGGCTGTAGAAGCAAATATTGCAAACTGTAAAATGCAATTAAAGCTAAACACGGGATTAGACGAAAATGGGAAAGAAATCATCAAGACAAAGACTTACTCGAATGTAAAATCAGATGCACAGGATCAAGGGATCTATGATGTAGGTAGTAGTTTAGCAGAATTGCAAGACCATGCTCTAGAAGAAATTCATAGGGTCAACGATATGATACTCAATAATATCGGCTAATCAGTAAAGCAAAGAAAAACTATTTAGAAGAAAGGAGGAAAGACTATGGCAAGTTTAAGATTAGAAATGACCTTTAAAAACCAAGAGGGTAGAACTAGCAAAATATCTGTAGATGATGCAAGATCTGATCTTACAGAAGCAGAAGTAAATACTGTTATGGATGGAATTCTAACCAGTAATATCTTCACCTCATCAGGAGGAAATCTTGTAGGAAAGGAAAAGGCTGAGTTAATTACTACAGATATTACTGAATTCCCAATGATTTAAGTTCATAGGCCTACTCCTTCGGGTAGGTCTATCTTTTTATAATATTTGGCAAATAGAATAGATGTCTTCACTATACTACTCCACAAATGCCCTCTTTTTCTTCCACTGTAAGGTCAGGATATCCTGCTTTACGATAAAAGCAAAGAAGAAAAAGGGGCACTTAGTCGCTGCTCCGTGAAATATCTATTCTACCTACAATGAACAGATTTTTATAAAGGAGGGATTTTCATGGAAGAGTTACTGACCCAGATTGGAAACTTTGGTTTTCCCATGGTGATTTCCATTTATCTATTAGTTAGATTTGAAGGAAAAATTGCCAGCCTAACCGAAAGCATTTACCAACTGGCAAAGGTAATTGAAACGATGAAATAGATTTAGAAATAAGCGAATAGAAGTGAGATAGTTACTTAATATCAATCCCCATTCTTCTATTTCCATTCATTCCTAAAATTGACAACGAACATACGTTCGTGATAATATTATAATACAAAGTAAACTACACAGTAAGGAGGGGTGTCATGAAGGGCGAACCAATTGAAAAAGACAGAGAAATTTTATACGCAATCCCAGTCTATAAGGAAGGACAAGGAGATGTATCTAAGGTCTTATATGAAGGAGGAGTGGAGAGTTTTCAGCCCTTTCATATTAGAACCCTGATTCGAAAGCTTGCCTATGAAAATTATATAGATATTGTATCTTTAAAAAGAAAAATGCAAGAACAATTAGGTCGAAAAAACATTATCCCATATCCTTTTCATAAAAGGTTAATTTTGATTCCAGTAAAAATAAGAAAACCAAGATTAAAAAAAGATGGTGCCATTGGATACATTAATTATATATGGGTAGAGAAAATTCAAGAGGAAGGGAAACATTGCATCATTGTTTTCAAAGATCAAAATACCCTAAAGACGTTACAACACTACCAAACTGTAAAATCCAAGATGCTTCATGGGGCCTGGCTTAAGGATTGTTTTTTACCCCAATTACAATATCCAGTTCAAAAAAATAAGCAGCCTTCTTTATGTAGGGAAGAGTTACAAAGTATCATTGGGCAACTAATGGAAATGTATAAAGAATTGTAACCAAAGAAATCAAAATGATATAATAAACAGAGTTCTTGGCTTCAGATGGAGTTTTTACTCCAACTGAAGTTTAGAAATCATTATCCAGGGACATAGCTGCCGTTATCTCCCACTTTGATAGAAGTGGGAGTCTTACGGCAGATAGTCATCGGATAAGGTAGAATCTATAGGGCGGGAGGAATATCATGGCTTCCTTAGAAACCATTACAGGTGAAATTGTTACAATTATCTATTACAACGATTATAGCGGCTACACCGTTGCCGATTTAGATATGCAAAATCAATTGGTAACTGTGGTAGGGTTTTTCCCAGAGTTACAGGAGGGAGAAAGGATCACCATATCAGGAAAATGGATAACCCATCCTGAATATGGTATGCAATTTAAAGCAGAGTCCTTTCATGTGGAGGTACCTACTTCTGAGGAGGCTATTGAGAAATATCTTGCCTCAGGGATGATTCGGGGTATTGGTCCAGTAACTGCCCAAAAGATAGTAGATCATTTTGGAAAGGATACTTTAGACATCATACAATTTCACCCCCAACGTTTAACAGGAGTAGAAGGAATCGGAAAGAAAAAAGCAATGCAGATTCTTAAATCCTTTGAAGAGCAGCAAGGATTAAGGGAAGTCATGCTTTTTTTACAAAAGTTTGGAGTGACTCCTCGCCATGCGGTAAAATTATATAAAAAATATGGAGATAAGACCATTTCTACCATAAAAGAAAATCCCTATCGAATGGCAGAAGATATTACGGGGATTGGTTTTAAAATGGCGGATCAAATTGCTATGAATATGGGAATTGATTCTAGGGCCAGTTATAGAATAGCAGCTGGTGTCAAATATGCTCTTTTCCAAAATCATCATGAGGGACACACCTATTGTCCAGAAAGTAAGTTAATCGAAGATGCGGCAAAATTATTAGAAGTGGAAAAGGAAGAGGTAGAAAATCATCTTACAGATATGGCAATTAAGGGCCAGTTAAAGTTAGAGCTTATAGAGCAAGAAAGGGTATACTACTCCATTTCTTTTTATCGTGCAGAAGAAGAAGCGACATGGAGGATCATCGCCTTAGCAATGACCGAAATAAAAGAAGATATTGTAGATTTAGATAGGAGAATTCAACAGGTAGAAAAGAAAAATAAAATCCTTCTAGCCAGTAGACAGCGTCAAGCTATTGTAGAGGCTATGAATAATGGATTGTTGGTTATTACTGGAGGACCAGGGACAGGAAAGACTACTATTATTAATAGTATTTTGGATATTTTAGAAGATATGGAAAAGGAAGTACTTTTAGCGGCTCCTACTGGTAGAGCTGCTAAGAGAATGAGTGAAGCCACAGGACGGGAAGCCAAAACCATTCATCGATTATTAGAGTATGGTTTTGGACAAGAAGGGGAAGAACAATTTTTCCAAAAAAATGAAGAAGATCCCTTAAAAGCAGATGTAGTGATTATAGATGAAGTATCCATGGTAGATATTTTACTGATGAACAACCTTTTAAAAGCCATTACCCCTGGTACCAGACTTATTTTAGTAGGGGATAAGGATCAGCTACCTTCGGTAGGGCCAGGAAATGTTTTAAAGGATATTATTGAAAGTGGTGTAGTAAAGGTAGTGCAACTAAATGAAATTTTTAGGCAAGCCCAAGAGAGTATGATTGTTATCAATGCCCACTATATCAATAAAGGGGAATTGCCTCTTTTAAATGTGAAAAACAAGGACTTTTTCTTTCATCGAGCCCATTCCAAAGAAGATATCTTAAAGACTATTGTAGATTTGTGTGCTAGTCGTCTTCCTAAATATAAGGGCTTTGACCCTCTACAGGATATTCAAGTATTGACCCCTATGAAAAAAGGCGTAGTAGGGGTTTGGCAGTTAAATAAAAGTCTACAAGAAGTATTAAATCCTTCTCATAAAGAAAAAAAGGAAAAGAAAATAGGGGAGAACATCTTTCGAGAAGGAGACAAGGTCATGCAGATTAAAAATAATTATCGCATTAATTGGGTAAATATCAATCACCCAGAGGAACCTAAGGGAGAGGGAGTATTTAATGGGGACTTTGGGATTATTGAGAGTATTGATTTAGAAGAAGGTAAGATAAATGTCCTTTTCGATAAGGAAAAATTAGTAGAATATGAGTATAGTCAATTGGATGAGTTAGAATTAGCTTATGCAGTTACTGTACACAAAAGTCAGGGAAGCGAATTTCCTGTAATGGTCATGCCTATGTCTTGGGGGCCTCCTATGCTTCTTACTAGAAATCTTCTTTACACAGCTGTTACCAGGGCAAAGTCCCTGGTCGTGTTGGTAGGAAAGGAAAAATATCTAGTAGATATGGTAAAAAACGACTATATCAATTACCGTTATACAGGATTAAAGCAAAGAATCCGATCTAAGCTGGATATGTTAGAAGAGTGATGGAAAAATTATAGCTAGTACAGATGCTATCAAATAGGCAATTTTATAAAGCAGGGTTATAAGTTGCCTGGGGAAACGCATATTATAAAAAGATTAGTATTTTATTATCTTGTATATACTATGATATGTCAAGACGTACTAAAAAAGCGTTTTCAAAAATCGCAAAAGCAAAAATATTTTTATTGGGTTTATACTATAGTAATAGAACAATAGGAGAGGAGGCAATTTATGAAATTTGTATTAGCGCCAGATTCTTTTAAGGAGTCTATGACCGCAAAGGAAGCCAGTGAAGCTATGGAATATGGTCTGAAAAAAGTATTTCCTAAGGCTCACTATAGAAAAGTTCCCATGGCAGATGGAGGAGAGGGAACTACCCAGTCCTTGGTGGATGCTACCGGGGGACAGATCTTTAAAGAGAGGGTAACTGATCCATTGGGAAATCCTGTAGAAGCTGATCTTGGCATTCTGGGGGATGGGGAAACCGCTGTTATAGAAATGGCCAGTGCCAGTGGATTAGCATTAGTACCTAGGGAAAAAAGAAATCCCCTTTATACGACTACCTATGGGACAGGGGAGCTGATAAAAAAGGCATTGGATCATGATGCAGATACCATTATTATTGGAATAGGGGGAAGTGCCACCAATGATGGTGGTGCTGGAATGGTCCAGGCTTTAGGGGGAAAACTTTTAAATGATAAGGGAAATCAAATCAGTTATGGAGGTAAAGCCCTTGAAGAATTAGAAAAGATTGATCTTTCTGACTTAGATCCAAGGTTAAAAACGGTACATATTGTCGTGGCTTGTGATGTAGACAATCCCCTTACAGGGCCTAAGGGAGCCTCTTATGTATTTGGAGAACAAAAAGGTGCTGATCTAAAAATGATAAAATACTTGGATAACAATCTTAAAAATTATGCCCAGCGGATCAGAGAAGATCTTCAAAAAGATGTGGAACAGATACCTGGTGCTGGCGCAGCAGGGGGATTAGGAGCAGGTTTGATGGCTTTCCTTTCGGCTGAATTAAAAAGAGGGATTGAAATCGTCATTGAATATACGGCATTAAAAGAAAAAATGAAAGGTGCAGATTTTGTTATCACAGGGGAAGGGAGTATCGATGCTCAGACTCGTTTTGGGAAAACCCCTTATGGGGTAGCAAAGGTGGCAAGGGAATATGGAATACCTGTTATAGCCATTGCAGGGAATATGGGAAATGATGTAGAAATCCTGTATGACTATGGATTTGATGCATTTTTCCCCATTCTTCATAGGGTACAGACTCTTGAGGAAGCCCTTGCCCATGGAAAGGAAAATGTGGCAAGAACCTGTGAGAATATTGGACGGATGATTCAATTATTAAAAAAGGAAAAGTAGTTTATTCCTAGAAAGATTCATAAAATATTTGTTCCTCCAATGGTCTATATATGAATAACATCAGATGTTATGATCATATAGCCCAAGTCGTCACTTAATATTTTTATGAATCTATTCTTTGTATTATTAGATGTAGATTTTTATTTTTTAACGGAGGTAAAAATGTCTATTCACAGTCAAATAAAGGATATTTTGTGGGAAGCTCTTTTTCCTTCTAATGGACGATGTATTTTTTGCAAAAAATTATTGCTCTTTGAGCCCAATCCTTTTTGTTATTCTTGTCTAGACAAAATTCCTTGGGTTGGAGAAAGAGTATGTAAAAAATGTGGGAAAGAAGAAATCATGGGAGATACTGGATTATGTATAGATTGTGCCCATTGGGAACATCAATATGAACAGGGGATATCTTTGTTTACCTATACCGGTAATGGTAAAAAGATTATTCAGGAAATCAAATTCAATGGGAATAGGAAATTGGCTTTATGGACAGGAAAGAAAATAGGACAAAAACTAAGAAAGCAGAATTGGCAAAAAAAAATCCAGGGGATAGTACCTGTCCCCCTTCATGAGAATCGTATGAAAGAAAGGGGATTTAATCAATCAGAAGAGTTGGCAAAGGGTATTTCTAGTATCTTAGATATTTTCACATTAAAGGATCTTTTAATACGGATAAAAGATACCCCCCATCAAACCGATCTAACCAGAAGCCAAAGACAGGAAAATATAAAAAAAGCTTTTCAGGTAAAGGATTCAAGGGTTATCCAAGGAAAGAAAGTACTATTAGTAGATGATGTCTATACTACAGGTGCTACTATCAATGCTTGTGCAGAGACTTTAAAACAGGCAGGAGCTGGAGAAGTTTACTTTGCAGTAGCAGCCATAGGGAAAAGTATGATGGGGGAAGTTCTTAGTTTAGCACCCCATAGACATTGATGAAATTGCCCTTTTTTATAGAGAAACTCTTGAAAAAGAAGAAGGATATGCCTTATAATGATAAGGCATATGTAGTTAGGTCTGTGGTTGAAAGTCGATGCCAGTCGCAGGCGAAACGATCCACGTAAGATAATTAAAAAATTATTGAGCATGGTGCGGCTTAGAAGTAAGACCAGCCAGCCTTTAAGCTGAGAGAGGAATGGTGACGGTAATCCCGAAGCTAAACCTCCAGTTGGCGAGTGTGGGGGCAAAGACCAGGTCAGCTAAGTACATATGTAAGTAAGAGTGGGATTTTTCATTTTTGAAAAAAACTACTCTTTTTTATTCAGATTTTGCAGATTTTCTATGAATATTTTGTCGAATTTAGAAAACAGCCATAGGGAAATATCCATAATTTACACAAATTTTCCACAAGATAAAAAGCCTAATTTCAACTTATCAACAAAGTTATACACATTATCCACAGATAACCTGTCCACAATCCTATGTTTACCCACATCATGCAGAATACTGTGTATAATTCATTTGTCGTAATTTGGGTAATATTCGTAGAAAGGATGAAAAATTTAGAGCAGATTTTTGATTGAGAAAATTTCATAGTTGAGGAAATTGTATCATTGATCTTCCCAAACATAATAATAGATATCTAGAATATTTTATCCAATTTCCTCGATTGATGAAATTGGAACTGGGTATAATACTACTACAATCTAATGAGGACAATAAATCTTTTCAATGAAACCATTGAAAGGATCTATTGAATAAAGTAAGTTTTGAAAGGGGTTGGCAATATGCGCATAATCATAAGCGGCAAAAATTTAGAAGTAACAGATGGACTGAAAAATGTATTAGAGAAAAAGCTCCAAAAATTGGATAAGTATTTTGATCCATCCACCGAAGTCGTTGCAACTCTTAGTGTAGAAAAAAATAGACATATTCTCGAGGTTACCATTCCTATTAATGGGGCAATTCTTAGGGCAGAAGAAGCCACACAGGACATGTATCATACTATCGATCGAGTAATGGAAAAATTAGAGCGTCAGATTAGAAAATATCGCACTAAAATTGAAAGAAAAATGAAAAAAGGCTCTTTTAGATATGATTTCCTCTTAGAAAAAGAGGAAAAAGAACCTAAGGTTGTAAAAACTAAGAAATTTGCCATGAAGCCAATGCCAGTGGAAGAGGCGTTGCTTCAAATGGAACTTTTAGGACATAGTTTCTTTGTATTTTTAAATGGAGAAAATGATGAAGTAAATGTAGTTTATAAAAGAAAAGATGGAAACTATGGGTTAATAGAACCTACCCTTTCATAAACAGAGTTCTTAGCTTTAGACGGATAATCAATATCTTTGGAAAAGCCATAGATGTTTCATGGAGCAGCGAAATGAAGACATCTATGGCTTGTATTATTTGTATGTCCTATAGGAGCCCCTTTTCTAGTTAGTGTAATAATCATAGATTGCTATAAATGTCTGAAAATGTTAAAATGATAGAATGATAAAAAGTTTGAAAATGAGGTGAGAACATGGCTTTTTTCAAAAAAATATTTGGCAGTCTTAATGATAAAGAAATTAAAAAATTAATGAAAACTGTAGAAAAAATAGAAGCATTGGAACCAGAGATCCAAAGCTTAGAGGATAAAGCTCTTCAAGGAAAAACAGAAGAATTTAAAAATAGAATTCAGCAGGGAGAAACCTTGGACGATCTTTTGATAGAAGCTTTTGCTGTGGTAAGAGAGGCTTCTAAAAGGGTATTGGGTATGCGCCATTTTCCTGTACAATTATTGGGAGGAATTGTGCTACATCAAGGGAGAATTGCAGAAATGAAAACCGGTGAAGGAAAAACCTTGGTGGCCACTCTTCCTGCTTATTTAAATACCCTAGATGGACAAGGGGTGCACATTGTAACAGTCAATGACTACCTAGCCAAAAGGGATAGTGAATGGATGGGAAAATTATATAAATTTTTAGGATTAAAGGTAGGTCTTATTGTCCATAGTTCAAATTTTAAGCAGCGAAAAGAAGCTTATCAAGCGGATATTACCTATGGAACCAACAATGAATTTGGTTTTGACTATCTTCGGGATAATATGGTTATCTATAAAGAAAAAATGGTACAAAGAAAGCTCAACTATGCCATTGTAGATGAGGTAGATAGTATCTTAATTGATGAAGCTCGAACCCCTCTTATTATTTCAGGGAGTGGAGATGAAAGCACTAAACTGTATAATGTGGCGGATGGTTTTGTAAAAAGATTAAAGGAAGAAGAAGACTTTACCATTGATGAAAAGGCCCATACTGTTGTATTAACAGAAGAAGGAGACACTAAAGCAGAACAATATTTTGAGATAGAAAACCTGGCAGATCCAGAAAATATGGAATTATCCCATCATATTAATCAAGCCTTAAAGGCCCATTATTTAATGAAGAAAGATCGGGATTATGTAGTTAAAGATGGGCAAGTGATTATTGTAGATGAATTTACCGGACGTTTGATGTTTGGTAGAAGATATAGTGATGGATTGCACCAAGCGATTGAAGCCAAAGAAAATGTACAAATTGCAAGGGAGTCTAAAACTCTAGCAACCATTACTTTCCAAAATTACTTTCGAATGTATCAAAAACTTTCCGGTATGACTGGTACAGCAAAAACCGAAGAGGAAGAATTTAGAACCATTTATAACATGGACGTAGTAGAGGTTCCTACTAATAAGCCTATGATTAGAAAAGATCTCCCGGATGTGGTATACAAAAATGAACGGGGAAAATTCCGTGCTATTGTAGAGGAAATCAAAGAAAGGCACAAAAAAGGGCAGCCTGTGTTAGTGGGGACTGTTTCTATTGAAAAATCCGAAGAACTTAGCAAACTTTTGAGAAAGCAGAGAATTTCCCATCGAGTCTTAAATGCAAAGTACCATGAAAAGGAAGCAGAGATTATTGCTAAAGCAGGACAAAAAGGAGCGGTTACCATTGCCACCAATATGGCTGGTAGAGGTACTGATATTGTCTTAGGGGAAGGAGTCAAGGAATTAGGAGGACTATGCATTATTGGGACTGAAAGACATGAAAGCCGACGAATTGACAATCAGTTAAGAGGTCGTGCAGGAAGACAGGGAGATCCTGGAGTTACTAAATTTTATATTTCCCTAGAGGACGATTTAATGCGTCTATTTGGATCAGAAAGGATACAGGGATTAATAGAATCCGTTGGATTAGAGGAAGATCAACCCATTGAGCATAGAATGCTGACCAAGGGAATTGAAAATGCTCAAAGAAAAGTAGAAGGACAGAACTTTGGTATTCGAAAACATGTTCTTCAATATGACAATGTCATGAACAAGCAAAGAGAAGTTATATACAAGCAGCGTCGAATGGTATTAGAAGGAGAAAATATGAAGAATTATATTTTCTCTATGTTAGATGCTTTAATTGAATATTATGTACAAATTTATACAGGCTTTAGCAATCATTCCGATGACTGGGATTATAAGGGTCTATGGAATTATATGGAGACCAATTTCCTGCCCAAGGATTCTATTAAAATACCAGAGGTGGAGGTTACAAGGGAAGAATTAAAAGAGATGTTGTTAGAGGCTTCTAAGAAAGTTTATGAGGTAAAGGAAGAGAAAATTGGTAGTGAGCAGATGAGAGAGTTAGAAAGGGTAATCCTACTTCAGGTGGTAGATAGCAAGTGGATGGATCATATTGATGCCATGGATGAGCTAAAGCAGGGAATTGGCCTTCGAGCATACGGCCAAGAGGATCCTGTGCAAGCTTATCAAACAGAGGGCTATAATATGTTTGAAGAAATGATTCATAGCATACAGGAGGATACCCTTAGGTATCTATTCCATGTGGAAGTGAAAAAGGTACCTCAACCAAAAGAACAGATAGAAGTAGATCAGCTTGCCACCAATAAAGGGGAAGGAAGCAAAAAAGCTCCTGTGGTAAAGAAAAATAAAGTAGGACGTAATGATCCTTGTCCCTGCGGTAGTGGGAAGAAATATAAAAAGTGTTGTGGAAAGTCAGTATAAATCTTGTATCTAGGAATAGATGTCTTCACTGCACTGCTAAAGTGAAACATCTATTCCATTTGCACTAAATTACCTATCATCTAAAAATAGGCTGTAAAGTTGGATGATTTTATCTATCTGTAGATTAAGGAGGAAGAAGATTGAATCTAATAGAGTTAGAGGAATACCAGCAACAATTAGAGGAATTAAAGGGAAAAATTGAAGAAATGGGGGCTTCTCTTTGACATTCCTCAAAAGAAGCAAGAAATAAAGAAATTAGAAAAGGAAATGGCTGCTCCTGACTTTTGGAAAGATATAGAAAGAGCCCAAAGAATTGGACAAAAAAGTAAGGAATTGCAAAACATCATTCAGGAATATAAGATATTAAAGGAGCAAAGTGAAGATTTAGAAGTTTTTATAGAATTAGCTATGGAAGAGGCAGAAAGTGGTATACTTTCTGAGATAAAAAGTGATATGAAAGAGTTAAAGGATAAAGTGGAAAACTTATATTTACAGACCCTATTAAATGGGGAATATGATCATTTAAATGCCATTTTATCCTTTCACGCAGGAGCTGGAGGAACAGAAGCTCAAGACTGGGTGGAAATGCTTTTAAGGATGTATATGCACTGGGCAGAGAAGAAGGGATATAATGTAAAAACCTTGGATTATTTGGCTGGAGATGATGCGGGGGTTAAGAGTGCTACCATTATGATTGAGGGGCTTAATGCCTATGGATTTTTAAAATCCGAAAAGGGGGTACATCGATTGGTTCGTATTTCTCCCTTTGATTCTTCTGGTAGAAGACATACCTCTTTTGCTTCATTGGATGTTATGCCGGAAATTGATGAGACCATTGAGGTAGATATTCATCAAGAGGATCTAAGGATTGATACCTACCGTTCTGGAGGTGCCGGAGGACAACACGTAAACAAAACCGATTCTGCGATCCGTATCACCCATATTCCTACTGGGATTGTGGTGCAATGTCAGAATGAGCGATCTCAACATATGAATAAAGAAGTAGCCATGAGGATGTTAAAGGGGAAATTATTGGAGTTAAAGGAAGCGGAACAAAAGGAAAAAATAGAGGATCTAAAGGGCGAGTACAGCCAAATTGCTTGGGGAAGTCAAATACGTTCTTATATTTTTCACCCCTATACCATGGTAAAAGATCATAGGACCAATGTGGAAGTGGGAAATATTCAAGGGGTTATGGATGGGGACTTAGATCTTTTTATCTATGCCTATCTAAAACAGCAAGATTAAGTAGATTGATTTTGATCAAGTAGAAGTGAGAAAGGAAGAACATTGTGGAAAAAATTATAAAAAGAATAGTAGAAGAATTTCATATAAAAGAAAAACAAGTCCGTAGCACGATACAACTGATCGATGAAGGGAATACCATCCCCTTTATTGCTAGATACCGAAAAGAAATGACCGGTGGTTTAAGTGATGAAGTACTAAGAAACCTAGATGAGAGGCTTACTTATTTAAGAAATTTAGAATCTAGAAAGGAAGAAGTTATCCGTCTTATTGAAGAACAGGGAAAACTAACTGAGGAGTTAAAAGAAGAAATAGAAGAGGCAGAGGTTCTTCAAAAGATTGAGGATTTATACCGGCCTTTTAGACCTAAAAGAAGTACCAGAGCGACCAAGGCCAAGGAAAAGGGATTAGAGCCCTTATCCAAGTTGATTTTTGAACAACAAGTAATGACTGGAACTATAGAAGAATTAGCAAAGCCTTATTTAAACGAACAGGTGGAAACCATTGAAGATGCCATACAAGGGGCAAAGGATATCATTGCAGAATCCATTTCTGATAATGCAGAATATAGAGAGAAAATAAGGGATATGAATTATCAGAAGGGAATACTTCAATCCCGTGGAGTAAATCCAGAGGAGAAGACCGTATATGAAATGTACTATGATTTTAGCCAAGCAATAAATAAGATTGCCAATCATAGGGTACTAGCTATCAATAGAGGAGAAAAGGAGAAAAAGCTAAAGGTTAAGCTTCTTAACCCAGAGGAGGAAATCTTATCTTATTTAAAGAAAAAAGTGATTACCAATGAAAAGGCCATCACTACTACATATCTTTATGAAACCATAGAAGATGCTTATCATCGTTTAATGTCTCCTTCCATCGAAAGAGAAATCAGAAATATGCTTACTGAAAGGGCAGAAGAAGAAGCCATCAAAGTATTTGCAAAAAACACCAAACCATTGCTGATGACGCCCCCAGTAAAAAATGTACGAGTATTGGCCATTGACCCTAGTTTTCGGACAGGCTGTAAACTGGCAGTATTAGATGAAACAGGAAAATTATTGGATTATGCCACTATTTATCCCAATGAACCTCACAATAAGGTAGAAGAATCCAAAAAAGTAATGAAGGAACTCATAGAGAAATATCATATTAATATTATTCCTATAGGAAATGGAACTGCTTCCCGGGAAACAGAAATCATTGTAGCTGAAATGTTAAAAGAAATGGACAGGGAAGTATATTATACCATTGTCAGTGAAGCGGGGGCTTCTGTTTATTCTGCTTCAAAGTTAGCAACGGAGGAATATCCTGATGTGAATGTATCCATTCGGGGGGCCATTTCCATTGGAAGAAGATTACAGGATCCCTTAGCAGAATTGGTAAAAATAGATCCTAAAAGCATTGGGGTAGGGCAATATCAACATGATCTCAATCAAAGTAAATTAGGAGAGGCCTTAAAAAATGTGGTAGAAGATTGTGTCAATAGTGTAGGAGTGGATCTAAATACTGCAACTCCTTCCTTATTACAATATGTATCAGGGATTAGTAAATCCATAGCGAAAAATATTGTAAAATATCGGGATGAAAATGGAAAGTTCACAAATAGGGAACAATTAAAAGAGGTAAAAAGATTAGGGGATAAGGTTTTTGAACAATGCGCTGGATTTTTAAGAATCTCTGATGGAGAAAATCCTTTAGACAATACAGCGGTCCATCCGGAATCCTATAGGATTACCAAAAAATTATTGGAGAAATTAGGATATACTACAGAAGATATTAGGCAGGGGAATCTAAAGGATATCGAAGAAAGAATTAGACTTATTACCTTAGGGAAAGGGGTCAGGGCATTGGCAGAAGAATTAGAAGTGGGATTGCCTACCCTAAGAGACATTATAAATGAATTAAAGAAACCAGGAAGAGATCCAAGGGAAGAAATGCCCAAGCCTATTTTTAGAAGCGATGTATTAAAAATGGAAGATTTAAAAGTAGATATGATTCTTACAGGTACCATACGAAATGTAGTAGACTTTGGTGCCTTTGCGGATATTGGAGTAAAACAAGACGGTTTGGTTCATATTTCAGAGTTAAGCAATAAATTTGTAAAGAATCCCATGGAAATAGTTTCTGTTGGGGATGAAGTAAAAGTAAAAATCATAGGATTAGATATTGAACGGGGAAAAATATCTTTAAGCATAAAACAGGTGTAAGATAAAGCCTGATAATTTTAAATATTTTTAAAAATGGAAGAAAGAATAAGGTATAGGCAGAATGATTTTTAAATAGGAGCGAGGATATCATGGGTAGTTTTAAAAAATACCTTATTACTATTATAGCCATTGGTCTATTAGGGGAGATCTATTTTTATCCCTTTCATGGGGGATTTCGTTTTTCCACAGGGGTAATCGCATTTAGTCTAGTATTATTACTAGTAGATGATCTGAAGGAAATCTTTTTATTTACTTTTACTGGCCTTTTTATATTGCTTTTGCGGATGTTTATCGATAGCTTTTCTTCTTTGGGGAGCTTTACTGCGCTTTTATCTGTCAATTTACCAGCAGCCATTTATTATATTGTTTATGGGATATTGGCTTATTTTTTTAACTTAAGACAAAATCAACAAAATCCATGTATTACCATTATATCTTTATTTTCTATTGATGTAATGAGTAATCTGATTGAAATTATTTTGAGAAAGAGTTTAAGTAATCGGATATTTTTACTCATACTTTTTATGGGATTGTTAAGAAGTATTATTGCTTATGTAATTTTTAGTATCATTAGAAATAAAGAGCGAAACGCCACTCAAAATGAGTATTTAAAAAGGTATATTCAATTAAATATCTTAGTGTCTAATATTCAAGCGGAAATGTTTTATCTGAAGAAGTCTATGAAAGATATAGAAAATGTGATGAGTAAAAGCTATTCTTTATATGAAAATAATAAGGATAAAAAGGAAATCAGTGCAGAAGCATTAGATATTGCAAGGCAAGTCCATGAGATAAAGAAAGACTATTATAGGGTGTTAGATGGTTTTGATAGCTTTTTAAAGGACTTTGAAACCAATGATCAAATGAGTTTTGAGGATATTGCTTTTATTATAGAAAGTAATACTAAAAGGTATATGAAAGAGAGAAACAAAAATATTGAATTAAATATTTCAATAGGGGATAATTTATATATATGTTCATACTATTCTATTTTTACTATCTTAAATAATCTCATTACCAATTCTATAGACGCTATTGAAAAGGTAGGATCTATAAAAGTAGAAGAAATGATACAAAAGGACTTTGTTATTTTACGGGTCAAGGATGACGGAGAAGGGATAGATGAGTATTTGACTCCCTATATCTTTACCCCAGGTTTTACTACTAAATTTGATGAAAATAGTGGAAGTGCCTCCACTGGCATTGGACTTTCCCATGTAAAAAATATTGTTGATGAATTACAAGGGAAGATAGAGGTAAAGTCCAACGGCAATGGTACAGAGTTTAAAATTAGTATACCGATTTGTTCCTTAAGAAGGTGAAAATAGAATGAATACTTTTATGATCATAGATGATGATGTCAGTGTAGTGAAGATATTAAGTAATTTAATTAAAAAACATAAATTAGGCAAAATAGTGGAAGAGCTATATAGCAGTGAACATGCGGTGAAAGAGATTCTTTTTTATAATCCCGATATTTTACTGATCGATTATTTGATGACTCCTATGGATGGAATTTTCATTATTAAAACCCTTCAGGAAAGGTCTTATGATGGAAAGATTATCATGATTTCCCAAGTGGAAGATATCCCTATGATTTCTAAGGCCTATAATAGTGGGATACAATTTTTTATTAGTAAACCTATTAATGCAATAGAAGTTGTAAAGGTGATAAAAAATGTTTCCCACAGTCTTGAATTAGAGCGCTCTTTAGCCCTTATTAAATCTGCTCTATCTAATATAGCTCAACCAAGTATCAATGTAGAACAAGGACAATATACCATTAAAAGTGTTTTAATGGATCTAGGGATTAGTGGAGAATTAGGGTCTCAAGATTTGATAAAAGTAATAGAAAAAGTGCAAGAATTAAAGAAAAAAAATCCAGAGACAACTTATAAGTTACAGGATGTTTATGAGGAAATTATAAATGAAAGCGAAGAAGTTAGAAATCATTCTAATGAAAAAAATGTAAAGTCCTTTGAACAACGAATCCGAAGGACGATACAAAAGGCCTTAGAAAACTTGGCACAATTGGGAATCGACGATTATTATAATCCAAAGTTTACAGAGTATTCCAGCTTATTATTTGATCTAAGACAGGTAAAACAGGAAATGAAATATATAGAAGATTTATCTCCAGATAGGGGGAGGATTAATATCAAAAAGTTTATTGAAGGCATTATCATTAAAGTAGATATGTAAGGTATATTTATTTGTTGAAAACCATTGAGAATGATTTTGTAAGTTTATGTAGTTTTTTGTAGATACCCCTTATAATAAAAGAAAAAGAAATTAGCAAAGGGGGAATTATTATGCCAGTAATATCTCTAGATATGATTCAAACGATTTCATTGGCAGTTTTAGTATTATTATTAGGAAAATTTTTGGTAAACAAATTTCCTGTCTTACAAAAATACTGTATTCCAACGCCAGTGGTAGGGGGATTGGTGTTTGCCATTGTAGCATTGATTCTTAGACAAACCAATGTTTTAGCCATTGAATTTGATACTACTCTACAGGATGTTGCAATGAACGCCTTCTTTACATCAGTGGGTTTTGGCGCAAGCATAAAGGTATTGAAAAAGGGTGGGAAAAAGGTAATTGTATTCCTTGGAGCAGCAGTAGGGCTTGTTGTACTACAGGATGTTTTAGGAGTAGGACTAGCTAGTACTTTAGGGCTTCATCCTTATATTGGATTGGCAACAGGTTCTGTACCTATGACGGGAGGACATGGGACAGCAGCAGCCTTTGGACCCGTTTTGGAAGAAGCTGGTGCAGCAGGAGCTAATACAATAGCCATTGCAGCTGCTACCTTTGGACTTGTATCTGGAAGTATGATGGGAGGACCTGTAGCTAATCGATTAATTATCAAGTATAATCTAACTTCTAAAAAGGAAAACGATTTCAAAGCTACGAAAGAGTTGGAAGAAATAGCTACAGCCGTGGAAGAAGCACCAAAACCATTGATTGAAAATAACTTCTTTATAGCTGCTTTTGAATTATTAATTGCAATGGGGATTGGTACTATTTTTTCTATGCTCTTTGAATCTTTAAATTTTACCTTACCAGGGTATATTGGAGCAATGATTGTTGGGATTATTATTAGAAACATTGGAGAGTTTACTGGAAAAATTCCAGTCCCTATGGAAGAAATTGATGTATTAGGTGGTATTGGACTACAATTATTCCTGTCCATGGCGTTAATGGGTCTAAGACTTTGGGAATTGGCAGAGTTAGCTCTTCAAATGATTATACTAGTATTTGCACAAGCTCTTCTTATGTACTTGTATGCAAACTTTATAACTTTCCGCATGTCAGGAAAAGACTACGATGCAGCAGTACTTACTGCAGGACATTGTGGATTTGGTTTAGGGGCTACACCAAATGGAGTTGCTAATATGACATCTGTTACAGAAAAATGGGGACCATCTCCAACTGCATTCTTTGTATTGCCAATAGTTGGCGGTATGTTTATTGATTTCATTAATGCATTTATTATTACCATCTTTATGAATATTGTTTAAATACTAAAAAAGAGGTTGTTGCAAATATGGGTTTTGCAACAGTCCCTTTTTTGTAGATCAATTTTTATTTAATAAAAATCAAATCTATAGGAGATGTCAAACTATGAGAAAATATTTACCTCTATTTTTGGGAATGGTTTTATCTTTTTTATTAGTAGGCTGTAGCCAGCCGGATACATCCCAAGAGAGCGGCAATGAAAACTCCACGGAAATTACTGTAGCTGCGGCAGCGAGTCTAACAGACGTTATGGAAGAGATTTCTGAGGTCTATCAAGAAAAAAACCCAGAAGTAAAAATCGCCTTTACTTTTGGAAGCTCAGGTTCTCTTATGAATCAAATAGAAGAAGGAGCTCCTGTGGATGTATTTTTATCTGCTGCTTCCAAACAGATGGATCAATTAGAAAAAAAGAATTTAATTGGGAAAGATACTAGAAAGGATTTATTGGAAAATGAAATAGTTCTAATTGTCCCTAAAAACGCAGATAAAGAGATTTCAAACTTTGAGGATATTGCTACAAAAAAGGTAGAAAAAATTGCCTTGGGAGATCCAGAAAGTGTTCCGGCAGGTCAATATTCTAAGGAAATCCTCCATTATTTGAATGTAGAAGGGCAGATAGAGGATAAGGTGGTGAAAGGCACTGATGTGAGACAAGTACTGTCTTGGGTAGAGACAGGGGAAGTAGATTGTGGGATGGTATATGCTACCGATGCTATGACTTCAGATTCAGTGAAAGTGGTGGTCAAAGCTCCTAAAGGATCCCATAAACCAGTGGTTTATCCCGCTGCTCTGATTCAAGGGAGTAAGAATTTAGAAGAAAGCCAGAAGTTTTTAGAGTTTCTATCCACTAAAGAAGCTCGAGAAATATTTGAAAAATACGGATTTCAGTCTTTTTAATTTCATTTATCTGTCTAGTATTGGAGAGGAGAAAAAAATAATGGATTATTCACCTCTGATAATATCCCTTAAAACATCTATTCTAGCTACCCTATTGACTTTTTTATTAGGGATGTTTGCAGCGAATAAGGTGAGAAAAGTAAAGAGGTTTCGAGGTTTCTTAGATGGAATTTTTATTTTGCCTATGGTACTTCCCCCAACGGTGTTGGGCTTTTTTCTTTTAATTCTCTTTGGAAACAATAGTATAGTTGGAAACCTTTTGAGTTTTCTTCATGTGGACATTATCTTTTCTTGGAAAGCTACTGTAGTTGCCTCTACTGTAGTTGCCTTTCCATTGATGTATCGTACTACCTTAAGTGCCTTTGATGAAATAGATGAAAATATCATTTATGCAGCCCAAACCTTGGGAATGAGTGAGTTTAAAATTTTTTGGCAGATTATTTTTCCCAATTCCCGATCGGGGATTTTAGGGGGAACCATTATGGCCTTCGCGAGGGCATTGGGAGAGTTTGGGGCTACTATGATGATTGCTGGAAATATCCAAGGAAAGACTCAAACTATTCCTATTGCAATTTATACTGCCGTTCAAGGGGGAGACAGGCTAACAGCCTATCGATGGACCCTTGTGGTTATGCTCTTTTCCTTTACTATGATGGTATTGATGAATTATTTTAATCGTCATCAGAAGTTGAAAAGGTCGAGGTGATCTGATGAGTCTATTGGTAAATATTCAAAAGAGATTTCAAGATTTCTTTTTAGACGTAGAATTTCAAGCGGAAAAAGAAGTTATGGCGGTATTGGGAGTTTCAGGAGCTGGAAAAAGTTTGACCTTAAAATGTATTGCAGGAATTATACAGCCGGATGCTGGATATATTGAACTAAATGGGAGGGTGCTCTATGATTCTAAAAGGAACATTCATTTACCCCCTCAACAGCGTAAGGTGGGATATCTTTTTCAAAATTATGCCCTATTTCCCAATATGACTGTAGAGAAAAATATAGGCTGCGGGATAAGAGAGAAAAATAAAGAAGCCATTATTGCAGAATATATCAAAAGATTTCGATTGGAAGGACTAGAAAAACGATATCCTACTCAATTGTCAGGAGGACAGCAGCAAAGAGTAGCCTTGGCAAGGATTTTTGCTTCTCAGCCAGAATTATTAATGTTAGACGAACCCTTTTCTGCTTTGGATCATTATCTAAAATGGGAGTTGGAACAAGAACTTATGGATTTTTTAGAAGAATATAAAGGAACGGTTTTATATGTATCCCATAATCGCAATGAAGTCTATCGCCTTTGTGATCGGGTCGTTGTCATGGGAAAGGGAAAAAGCGAACCCCCTTGTGCCATAAAAGAATTATTTGAGTCTCCAAAGACTTTAGATGCCACCATATTATCTGGTTGTAAAAATATTTCTAGAGCCCAAAAGATATCTGATGATAAGATTAGAGCTTTAGATTGGGATATGACCCTTACCACCAATACAAAACTATCCCATGGAATTTCTTATGTGGGGATTCACCCTCATCATATTGCTCTAGTAGAAAAGGAAAGGGAAAATACTTTTTTGTTAAAGGTTCATAGAAAGGTAGAAAATACTTTTGAAAATATTTTAATCTTTGAAACGGGAAATAGCAGACTTCGGGTGGAACTGGATAAACATCAGAAGTTAGAAAATAATAGGCAGATGCGTATCCAACTACCAAAAGAGAAACTAATTTTAATAGGATAGAAAAAGAATAAGAAGGAAGTATATGTTTACTTTTTAGACATATTATGGTATCATAAAAGAAATATAGAATTGCATTGTCGAAGCAATGCGATAGAAAGAATTAGGTTTTCATACATATGAAATAAAAAGAGAAAAAGATTTAATAAATGCCATGAAGGTTTTATTCCTTAAGAATAAGGAATTCCTTTGTGGTTTTTTGCTTTTGGAAGGGGAGTGAAGGTATGAAGCAGAAGGAATTTTCTCAGCTAACGATTGTTTTATTAGTAAGTATGTTAGTTTTTTCAGGATGTGCTAGTCAGCCATCCAGTAAAGAGACAGCCAAAGAAGCTGATTCCAAACCAAAAGATGAATTGGTCATGGCTGTAGGGAGTGAGCCAGATGGGGGATTTGATCCTATTACTGGTTGGGGAAGATATGGGAATCCCCTTTTTCAAAGTACATTGGTGGATACAGATCCTGATATGAAGATTGTAAAGGATTTGGCTACCGATTATCAAGTAAGCGAGGATGGTTTTACCTGGACCTTTACCCTTCGGGGGGATGCCTATTTTACCGATGGGGAAAAAGTGACAGCAGAGGATGTGGTATTTACCTTTGAAAGGGCCAAAGAGAGTGGCTCTATTGTGGATTTAACCAATATGAAAAGTGTTTCTATGATAGATGAAACTACAGTGAAGTTTACCTTAGAAAAGCCTGATTCTTCCTTTATTTATACCATAGCAGCTACAGGAATTGTACCAAAGCACGCTTATGGACCTGATTATGGCGAAAACCCTATAGGAAGTGGTCCCTTTAAGCTAGTACAATGGGATAAGGGACAGCAGATTCTTATGGAAGCCAATGAGAAGTATTATGGAAAAGTACCAGAGATGAAAAAAATCACTATTTTATTTATGGAGGAAGATGCAGCTTTGGCAGCAGCCCAAGCAGGGCAATTGGATGTGGCTATGACCTCTGCTAGCCTTGCTCAACAGAAAATAGACGGAATGCATTTACAAGTAGTAAAGACCATAGACAATCGTGGACTCACCTTACCTTATTTACCCGATGAGGGAAAAGTAACGGAAGATGGATATAAGATAGGAAATCATGTGACATCGGATATAGCCATAAGGCGAGCTCTGTCCTATGGAGTGGATCGGAAGGCGTTGGTAAAGGATGTTCTCAATGGCTATGGAAGGCCTGCCTATAGTGAGGCAGATGGGATGCCATGGGCCAATGACGCCACAACGGTAGAATATGATGTAGAAAAGGCAAAAAATATTTTAGAAGAGGCAGGTTGGGTAGACCAGAATCATGATGGAATCCGAGAAAAAAATGGACAGAAAGCCCAGTTTAATCTCCTCTATGATGCCAATGATTCTACTAGACAGGTTTTGGCCAATGCAGTTTCCCTACAGGCAGAAGAGCTGGGAATTAAAATTACTATTGAAGGTACCAGCTGGGATGTCATTGATCAGAGGATGTATAGTGAAGGGGTTGTAATGGGATGGGGAGCCCAAAGTCCTGTAGAAACTTATTTACTTTATCATAGCGACAATATGGGAAGAGACTATTATAATCCTGAGTATTTTTCCAATGAAAAGGTAGATGAACATATTGATAAGGCAATGAGTGCATTGGATTTGGAAGAATCTATGGAGCATTGGAAAAAGGTTCAATGGGATGGAGAAACAGGGGTAGCTACCAAAGGAGAATCTCCCTGGGTATGGTTGGTCAATGTGGATCACTTGTATTATGTAAGGGATGGTTTGGATATTGGAGCTCAAAAGATACATCCCCATGGGCATGCATGGCCACTACTTGCTAATTTAAAGGATTGGAGTTGGGAGTAAAAATTTTATATTTAGGGATAGATGTCTTCATTTCACTACTCCACAAATGCCCTTTTTTTAAAATAGTAAAAAATAAGTAAAAAAAGAGGCATTAAGTCGTTGCTTCATGAAACATCTATCCCTATCATAGGATGATATTCTAATAAGCATCTGAATTTTATAAGATGTTAGAAGATAAAAGAGGGATCTTATGGATAGAAAGTTTTTTAAGGGAATCATACAAAACTTTATACGGCTCATTACTCTATTGGTGGCAGTATGCATCATTGCATTCTTTTTGATTCGTGTCTCTCCCATTGATCCGGTGCAGGCCTATGTGGGAGCAGGGGTGGCGGTGAGTCCAGAGCAAAGGGAAAATATTGAGAGCTTTTGGGGGTTAAATCAGTCCCCTGTAGAACAATTTTTTTCTTGGGGATCGGCTATTTTGCAGGGGGATTTTGGGGTCTCTCTCATTTATAGACGACCTGTATTAGATGTGCTAATAGAAAAGGTTAGTAATTCTATTTTCCTTATGGGATTATCCTGGATTTTATCGGGAGTGATTGGGTATGTATTAGGATTGATTATGGGGGCTTATCGGGAGAGACTACCGGATAGAATTCTAAAAACGATTTGTCTTACCTTGGCTTCTACCCCGACTTTTTGGGTAGGGTTGATTCTTCTTTTAATATTCTCTGCTGGATTAAAATGGTTTCCTATTGGATTAAGTGTCCCCATTGGAATGATGGCAGAGGAGGTGACTTTTTCTCAAAAACTCTATCATACCATCTTACCTGCCCTGGCTTTAAGTCTTACTTCTTTTAGTTCAGTGGCATTGCATACAAGGGGTAAGGTGGTTTCGGCCTTACAAAGTGATTATGTTCTTTTTGCAAAGGCTAGGGGAGAAAGTCCTAGACAAATCATTGGAAATCATGTAATCCGAAATACCCTTTTACCTGCGATTACCTTACAATTTGCTTCCTTTAGCGAATTGTTTGGAGGAAGTGTATTGGTGGAGCAGGTATTTTCTTATCCAGGACTTGGCAAGGCAGCTGTGGAGGCAGGCTTAAGAAGTGATGTTCCCTTACTCCTTGGGGTCACTTTGTTTAGTGCTTTGTTTGTATTTATCGGAAATTCCGTTGCAAATATGATTTATGGTTTGGTGGATCCAAAGATAAGGGAGATGAATTATGAATAGGCGAACAAAATCCTTAATGTTGATATTGGTTATGGGAACAATCATTGCAATGATTTTAATTTGTGGATTATTGCTAGGCAAAGAGGATATTAAGGCCGATTTTTCTCAAAAGAATCAGTCCCCTTCTTTAGCATATCCCTTTGGTACCGATTGGATGGGAAGAAACATGCTTTTTAGAACGGTAGAAGGGCTCTCCATTAGTATATTGATAGGCTTGTTAGCATCCTTTATCAGCGCCATAATAGCAGTGTTTATTGGTGCTTTGGCAGGGGTAGGGCCGAAGTGGTTAGATCAAGGAATTTTATGGTTTATTGATTTGACTATGGGGATTCCCCATATGATATTATTAATTTTAATCTCTTTTGCAGTAGGTAGAGGGGCCAAGGGAATTTTAATAGGAATTTCCATTACCCATTGGACCAGCTTAGCCAGATTAATACGGGGAGAAGTTCTTCAAATTCGAAATGAGGTTTATATTCAGGTGAGTAGAAAGCTGGGGAAGGGAATCTTTTATTTATTGAGAAAACATATTCTCCCCTATATTTTACCTCAAATATTGGTAGGTTTGGTATTAATGTTTCCCCATGCCATTTTACATGAAGCATCTATTACCTTTTTAGGATTTGGATTATCTCCTGAACAACCAGCGGTAGGCATTATCTTATCAGAAAGTATGAGATATCTTTCTACAGGAATGTGGTGGCTGGCTGTGTTCCCAGGAGTATCTTTAATTCTCATGGTGGTGCTATTTGATACTTTAGGGGATAATCTGAAAAGATTAGTAGATCCCAATAATGCTCAGGAGTGAGGTGAATGTCATGGAGCAGCCATTGCTAGAAATAAAGGATCTGTCCATTTCTTTTAAAATGTATCAAAAAGGAAGAAAACAATACAATCAACAAACCATTTCTAATCTTTCTATCGATGTTCATAAGGGAGAATTAATGGTTATTGTAGGTTCTAGTGGAAGTGGGAAAAGTTTACTTGCCCATGGGATTATGGGACTTCTTCCCAATAATGCTATTATGACTGGAACGATAAATTATGAGGGGAAAGAATTGACAGAAAAACACTTAGGAGACTTAAGGGGAGAAAAAATTGCCTTTATTCCTCAATCCATCTCCTATTTGGATCCCCTAATGAAAGTAGGAAGGCAGGTTCAAGGGGGGGATAGGAGTAAGGAAAGTAAAAAGAGACAAAGAACATCCTTTCAGCGATATGATTTATGTGAAAAGTCGGAAAAATTTTATCCCTTTCAGTTATCAGGAGGGATGGCAAGAAGGGTATTAGTTGCTACAGCAGCCCAAAAAGATGTAGATTTCATCATTGCCGATGAACCAACTCCGGGACTTGATTTAAAAATGGCCATGAAGACTTTAAAGTATTTTAGGGATTTTGCAGATCAAGGAAAGGCAGTACTGATGATTACCCACGATATTAATCTGGCTTTACAAGTAGCTGATAAAATAGCAGTATTTTATGCAGGAACCATTGTAGAAATAGCACCGGTGATAGATTTTGAAAAGGGAATAGAAGCTCTGCGGCATCCTTACACCAAGGCTTTATATAAGGCACTTCCCCAAAATGGTTTTGAACCCATTCCTGGTTTTCAACCTTATAGTAAGGATAAGTCTTTAGGCTGTGTATTTGCCCCCAGATGCAATAGGGCAGATGAACATTGCAATGGGAAGATCTCTATGCGAAAACTTAGAGGTGGAATGGTGAGGTGTTATCATGCTTCTTGAGGGAAAAAATATTAGCTTTCAATACGGCAAAGAAGAGTTTATTTTAGAGGACTTTAATATTTCTATAGAAAGTGGAGAGCGGGTGGGATTCATTGCTAAAAGTGGCTACGGGAAAAGCACTCTGGCGAAAATCCTTGCAGGATATTTAAAGCCTACAAAGGGAGCGGTGCTTTTAGATAGAAAGCCGATCCCCCAAAAAGGATACCATCCTGTTCAGCTTATTTATCAGCATCCGGAAAAGGCAATCAACCCACGATGGAAGATGAAAGAAGTGCTAGAAGAGGGAAATGTATTCAATGAAGAGATGATGAAGGAAATGGGCATTGAAAAACATTGGCTTAGCAGATATCCAGCAGAACTTTCTTCAGGAGAATTACAGCGATTTTCCATCGCTCGGGCAATGGGAAAAGAGACCAAATTTTTAATCGCCGATGAAATTACTACGATGTTAGATGTCATTAGTCAGGCACAGATTTGGAATATGGTTTTAAATCAGGTAGAAAAAAGAAATATCGGACTTTTGGTGATCACCCATAATATTCACCTGGCAGATAGGGTATGCACGAGGATGATTTATTTAGAGGATCATGGTAAAAAAAGAGAGTATGTATCATCAGGATTCCTAATCAAATAAGTATTATCATCATTTTCAATGATGGAAATGTAAGTGAAAATGCAAATTCAAACGGTAATAACATTCTAATGAAAAAAAGCAATCCAATATTAAATAATAGCTGTGGTGAAATTAGGAATTTTTTTGGCTCTAATTTCAACATTATCTGTAACAAAATAACAATAATTCCACATTGTAAAAATGCCGCAATTATAGACGATATCGAAAGGTTCATTCTTTATCAACTTTCTTAAGTTCTTTTTTTTTCTTCTTAATTAATTGTTCAATTCTAGGCAAAATAGATGGATCATCTTTCTCTTCTAAAAAATGGTTGAGTAAGTTTTCAATTTCAATATCTTTATAAACCTCTAGAATAAACTTCTCTCTATCTACTATGGGAATGTATTTTCTTGTCAATGTTTTTCCAGAAAGCACTACATCTTCCACCTTAATATAGTTCTTAGTGAGTAATTTTTTTAACACTGGTGAGACAGTACTTTTGCTAATTCCACTAATTTCTGCGATATCATTTACAGTTAGAGCAGTGTCAGAATCCCAAAGGATACTTAAAACATCTATTTCTCTGTTACTAAACTTTTTTCCTAGCATATCAATTCATCTCCATATTTTTATTTATTATATCAAATAAAATAAATTTCTATAACATTATATTGTTTTGGATACTATTTTAGATCTCACTATTATCCTAGATAATTAAAGACTATATAAACTTAAGAATAAGTCTAATAGAAAAAAGAAAAATAAAAAAAAGTATTGCATATTGTTTTATATTGTATTAGTATGTGGATAGAATTAATAATAAAATAATAATGAGTGTATTGTCTATATGCCTTTTGTTGGCATTGTCAGCGCCAGTAAGTGCTGCAGAGGCTGGTTATGTAGGTTATAAACTACCTCGTCTTAAGGGCAATAACTATACGGGTTACCATCAAAAAGCAACTAATGATGGCTATATTAGAAATATTGTAGAGAATGTAAGCAATACATCAACTGTGAATTTCTGGGCACAAGATCATTCAGGAGCCATATCAAGCAAATATAATCAAAAAGTTGGATCTGTAGCAAAAATTAATTTTAATACCAATAAGGATAAAGGCAACTCTATAAGAATGGCTATGGAAAATGGCAAAACGAGTACTGGATATGCATTTGTAGCGGGGCGTGTGGATTTTAGATGATTTTTAGATTAAGCGTCACATAGTTGGCGCTTAGTCTATTTTTTAAACTAGGAGGTATATTTTTGAATATTATAAAGACGGAATTTTTGGCATGTTTTAAAAGAAAAGAAATTCATTTTGTTATGCTATTTTTAGTAGCTTTGTCGTTGCTTTCATATAGCATGGAGTGCATTGCTTTTTATGGATCAGAAATGAGATTTATTCGGTCTTCTAATGAGAGTACCATATTATTAGGGGTCTATGCCAGTTCGGTCATGTCAACGATTTTAATGATGTTGCCGTTGATTTCATCCTTAATCTATTCCGATTCCCTCTACAAAGATTATCATAGCGGTGTAATCAAGGTTATATTGACGAGAGTCCGTAAATCGGACTACATCCTTTCGAAGGCCGTAGTGGTTTTTGTGTCCTCATTCATGACTTTTTTTATAGCTCTTTTCATCAATCTTATTATCGTTAAAGTCACCTTTCCTACCGTTGGATTCGATAATAATTATAGTCTTCCTCCTTATGATATTGGCGTTCAAAACTTTGATGGAAATTTTTTTCTGGACCTTATAAGAGTTCAATCTCCATTTGTATTCAATATCATGATATTATTTATATTAAGTTTTTTCTCCGGATTGCTCAGCTTATTTACTTATGGAGTATATTTCTTGTTTTTAGATAGAAATCGTATTTTCGGATTGTTTTTTTCCTTTATGTGTTATATCGTTTCAATGATTGGATTATATATGTTAGGATTTTGGAATTTTTCTTTGGCTAATCAATTACAACCGGTACATGAAGGAACCTTTCAACCATTAATAATTTGGGGGATCATCCTGATAGCAATCTCTATTTATCTGATTGTATGGAAAGGAATCAAAAATGAATTTATCTAACAAGGAATTGGATATGAATAAACTAGTGAAATATATCATTAAAAATTTTTTTATAAATTACAAAAAAGGAATTGTAGGAGCATTTATTGCCGGAATAGTATTGTTTATCTCAATGACGAATGTAGATTTACATAGGGCATCATTAATTGACCTCTTTCAGTCAGTTTATTCCGGCAATTTGATTTTAATCACTTTTATACTGCTGTTTATTTTTGTAATCAGCAATATTTTTAAAGTATACGATAAAAATATACTACTGATCAGATGTTTCAATCTACATACTTGGTGCTATCAAAAGATTCTCACCTGTGTATATGTAGTACTTATTTATCTATTCTTTATAAATTTTCCTTTTTTGTTTTCACTAATAGTACATAATTTTATAGGTAGTATTACTTTTGATTTTATAAGATTTTGGATGATTAGTATTCTATTTCAAGGAATGGGTTTTATGATTATTGGGTCATTATATTTATTAATCCGTAATCTGACAGGTCATAATGTGATTTCAAGTGTTTTGACCTATCTAATTATAAGTATACCTAATCTTATTCAGGGACTATTTTATGTAAGAGTATATAGCTTTGCAGATTATATGTTTTTAAATAATCTAAATAAAGATTCTACCATAGTAAGTATTTCCGTACTATTGATTGTTTTTGTTATTATAGAAATGTTACTGCTATATTTAAACTTGAACATTGTTCAGAAAAAAGATATCTATCTGGAGTGAATAAGGTGAATATTAAATTATTAATCAATAGAAAACTGATCAAATCATGTTTTATCATTCTTTTAGTGAGTATGTTTATTAGCTATTATCATTTTTATAATTTAAGCTTTTATAATATAGATAATTTCAGTTTGAGGGAATTATTCCTATTCGTTTATGGAAGCCTAGAGCCCAGTTCCATTAAACACATATTCCCATTAATCATGTGGATGTATCCACTGTTTTTACTGGTATTTTATTTGGGAGATGACATTCAAAATTTTTATAGAACGAATGCCAAATATATCTTTACCAGAACTCAAAATAGAATAAAATGGTCTATTACACATTTAATCAGGCTAGTTATCAATATTATACTATTTTATATATTTCAAAATCTTGGAACATTCATTATTGGACTCATTAAGGGTGTAGAAGTATCTTTATTGGATATTCAAATAGTATTCATTATTTTTATTACTCAAGTAGTAGCAGGTTTTTTTCTATTACTGATTATCAATCTGCTCACACTTTTTATTAAAATTACCTATTCCTATATAATCGTCTTTTTAATATACTTTTTTTCTTTTACTTTAACAGGGATTATATATGAGCATGCTTCTGATTTGTTTCATTTTGTAAAATGGCTGCCCACGTCTCAGTTTATAATAGGATGGCATGATTTAAATGGAATTAGAGATTTTCAGTTAAAAATGGCTATTCCTTATATTCAGAGTTTTAGTCCGGCGTTTACATTTATATATCTATTCATTGGTATTTCTGTCCTTTCAATTGCTTTTATAAATCAAACGAATCGAATGGATATTTATTAACTTTTTATGAGGAGGGTCATCATGAGCTATATTGAGGTTAAACAATGCTCGAAAACAATAAAAGGGAAAATCATATTAGACAATATAAATCTACAATTGGAAAAAGGAAAGATCTATGGTTTTGTAGGAAAAAATGGCTCAGGAAAAACCATGTTGTTCCGGTCAATTTGTGGTCTAATTAAACCGTCAGAAGGATCGATATCTATCAATGGCGAGGTTTTACATAAAGATATTTCGTTTCCAAGAAATGTAGGCGTGATCATTGAATCACCCGGATTTTGGGATGAACTAACAGGGTATGAAAATTTAGAGTTGCTTTCAAAAATAAAAGGTTTGATTGGTGAAAAAGAGATTCGGCATGCCATAGAACGTGTTGGATTAAAACATGATGATTCACGTATATACAAGAAATATTCATTGGGGATGAAACAAAGATTAGCTGTAGCGCAAGCTATTATGGAATCGCCCGATTTACTCATACTAGATGAACCTACAAATGGCCTGGATGAAGAAGGGATTGATCAGATAAGGAAGATTATTCTTGAAGAAAATCAAAGAGGCTCAACGGTATTGATTGCAAGTCATAATAAGGAAGATATAAGCATATTGGCAGAAAAAATTTATAGAGTAATCGATGGAAAGTTGACGGATGAGGTGAAAAAACCATGAACCGATTTATAAAAAGAATATACATCATAATGGGTTTTTTAATCATTGTAGCTCTATGCTTTGGTTTATTGACAAAAAAATCATTTAAAAAAAGCAGCACGAATTTAGAATTCTACAATGATGCGCAAGTTTCTCTATCGGACAGCATCGAGGGTTATTTTGATAACGATATTGAGGGTTATGATGAACTGTTCGAGAAATCCGACCTAATTGTTGTAGGAAAAGTTGCAGGCAAACGTGAAACATATAATCAAGCATTCAAAACAAAATTTAAAGTTAATAAAATAATAAAGGATGACTCAGCAGCACAGTTACCTAAATCTATTTATGTTTTTGAGCCCAGTTATTTTTATTTTGACTCATATGATGTTGCATCAGGTTATAATATCATGCTTGATAATACGGACTATATACTTTTTCTAAAACATTTAGACGTACCGGATGGTTATACATATAAAAACGATGAATCCATTACTTTTTTACCTGTATCATCATACTATGGTAAATATACATTAAATGACAATCGAAATGAAGAGGTGATCCATCCAAATGAAGATCTCACTTATAAAGATGTGAAAAGTATGGGGGTATTAACAGAAGAAAAAGATATCATAGATACTTACAATACTATAAAAAGTCAAATAAATAATGAAATGAATCATCATTCTATATCTTGGGATAGTGTAGCTTTTTCATTAACTGTTGGACATATTCTGCCTTTTCTCTTTCCCGTACTTCATGGCCAACTGTGAATCTACTAAACATATCGATGATTAAATATAGTTTATAATACTGTCCTTTAATAGATGCATTTAATCAGGGAATATTCCATATCCATCTATACGACAACTATCCTACCACATAGGGAGAACAGATAAGTTTATAAAAATTTTTATGAAAAACTTTGGTTATTTACATTGAAATAATTGAAAAATCAAAAGAAATTTGATATTATATATAAGTGTATTTTAAGTATGTGTTAGTTTACAAGTTTTAAAGATAAGTAGCTTGTATAATACATTGTCGAAGCAATGATTTTATTATGTATGAAAAGAGAAGAATAAAAGTAATTTGATATTATATAAACCATGAAGGTTTTGTCTCTTAAGAATAAGAGAATCCTTTGTGGTTTTTTGCTTTTAATTCAATAGTAGAAAATAATAAATTCTATAGTGTAAATCTTACTAAGGTCACAAATGTATAACTGTCTCTTA
>USMD01000003.1 GCA_900555725.1 uncultured Garciella sp.
GTATAAGAGACAGTTTTATGGTAGAATATAAGTATGTTGTATGCAAAAATAGAAGGGGGAAATAATTATGAAGTCAAAAATTATCGGAGACAGTTGTTGCGATTTAAATAAAAAGTTAAAAGAAGAACTAAAAATAGAGATTGTCCCTTTGACGATAAATGTAGATGGATATACTCTAGTGGATGATGAAAACCTAGATATAGAAAAGTTACTTCATTTGATGAAAAATAGCCCTGTAGCCCCTAAAACTGCTTGTCCTTCCCCTGGGGATTATATGAAAGCGTTTGAAGAAGGAGATAATATTTTTGTAGTTACCCTTTCTTCTAATTTAAGCGGTTCTTATAATAGTGCCCTTTTAGCTCAAAACATGATGAAGGAAAAGTCCCTTCATAAATTTATCCATATTTTTGATTCCTTAAGTGCTTCTATTGGGCAAACCCTCGTTAGTATAAAACTTCATGAGTTAATAGGACAAAAATATGAAAATATTGCTATTGTTGAAAAAATAAATCAATATATTAAAGAAATGAAAACCTTTTTCATTTTAGAATCTTTAGATAATCTAATTAAAGCTGGACGTCTTAGTAAGCTCAAAGGAAAGATTGCTACTGCATTAAATATTAAACCCATTATGGGAGAGGATGGAGCTGGCAATATTCGTCAAGTGGAAAATGTAAGAAGTTCTAAGAAGGCATTTCATCGCTTGGTGGAAATTATCGGGGAACAAGGGGAAAAGTTTGAAGAAAAAATCCTAGGAATTGCCCATTGTAATGCCTTAGAAAAGGCAAAGAAATTAAAAGAAGAGATTGGTAAAAGGTATCCTTTTAAGGATATTATTATTGTGGAAACAGCGGGAATTAGTACGGTTTATGCCAATGATGGTGGGATTATTATTGCCTTCTAAAGATCATAGAAGTTAAACTTCCAAGGTATTATAAAATGATTGGAGACTATACCTTCATCAACTTCACTGATTGTACTAGCTAAATATAGATCGGAATCAACTAGTACGAAAGATTAATCAAACACCCAAGAATGGATGCTCCATGGGGCATCCATTCTTGGGTATATCAAAGAATAAAGCAATGAATGAGAGGCTAAGAAATCCCCAAAATATATCGTAACATCATCCAATAATGACAAATACTCCCCGCCAATACAAAAACATGAAAAACCTCATGAAAACCAAAATTTTTAAAGGGAAGTTTTGGCCGTTTTAATCCGTAAATCAAGGCTCCAACAGTATAAAATAACCCTCCAAAAACTAACCAAACAATCCCACCTACTGGCAAACTATGGACTAATGGGACAATGGCTATTACAGCTAACCAGCCCATCAGGATATAAAACAATGTTGAAAGCCAGCGGGGAGCAGTCATCCAAAAAGCCTTTATAAAAATACCAATCAAAGCTAGAGCCCAGATTCCAATCAACATTCCCCATCTCCAAAATCCTTCTAAGGCAATGAGACAAATGGGAGTATAGGTTCCTGCAATTAAAATAAAGATCATCATATGATCTATTTTTCTTAGTATTTTTGTAATCTTAGGGGAAATATCTATGGTGTGATAGATGGTACTAGCACTATAAAGCAGTATTAAGCTTGCCCCATAGATACTAAAGGATACTATATGGCGTACTGTTCCTTGAATGACAGAAAAATAAAGTAGTAGAGCCGTTCCAAAAATAGATATTATTATCCCTATAAGGTGGGTAAGGGCACTACCGGGATCCTTAATATGTAGTCGCATATTCCCTTTGGTTTCTAAAGCTTTCATAGTTTTATCATCTCTCAATCTTTATAATTCTCAAAAATCTTCTTATCTAAGAAAAATAATGCAATGGTTCCTGGTCCAGAATGGGCACCTATGGCAGCTCCGATCATTGTAATAACAACATCCTTACAATGAAATCTTTCTTGAATTTGATTTTTTAAGTTTTCTGCTGTTTCTAAATCATCTCCATGACTAATTCCAATGATTTGATTGGAGAGATCTACTCCCCGTTCTTCCATTAAATCTAACATCCGAGTAAAAATCTTTTTTCTTCCTCTTATTTTTTCTAGGGGAACTAATTTTCCATCTTCTACATCTAAAATTGGTTTAATATTCAATAATCCTCCTACTATAGCGGAAGTACGACTGACTCTTCCCCCTCTAAATAGATATTCTAAACTATCTACTGTAAAAATATGCTGCATATGCTCAGAAAAAAAATGGACTGCTTCCACAATTTCGTCCTTAAGTCTTCCTTTTTGTACCATTTGGGCTGCATAATAAGCAATAAGACCACAACCAAAGGAAGCTGCCTTTGTATCAATGATATCCAAATCAAAGTCTGGATATTCCTCTAATATCTCACTTCTTTCCATTATAGCCGTCTGATAGGTACCAGATAAACCCGAAGAAAAAGCAATATAAATACATGGCTGGCCTAACTTTGCATATCTTGTAAAAACTTCCTTAAAAGATCTTAAAGGAACTTGGGCTGTTTTATAAACTGCTCCTCCCCTCATATCTTCATATAAGTCTTTCGGTATAATAGTCACTCCATCTAAATATTCTTTCTCCTCCAAATTTACCAATAATGGCACAATATCTATATTATACTCCTGAGCTAACTCTATTGGTAAATCCGATCCACTATCCACTATAATCTTGATACTCAAAATCATTCACCCCTTAAGTATTTACCCTTATTATAATTGTAACAATTGAATTCTTTCATGCAATCGTCCCTTCCTAAATCTTGGTTTCCACTATTGTTGGTATAATTTATTATATCACAACTCCTATGTAAAATAATACTATCACCCTAAGAACTAGTAAATTGTTATAGTCCTCTCGGAGGAAATGAAAACTCTCCCTATTACATTTCTCTCTATTCTCTCCTAGTTTCCCTTAAATTTTTTAGGAAAAGGTTCTTAAAAACAGATCCATATTTAATGAAAATCGTCATAGATGTTTCACGAATAGCGAAATGAAGACATCTATGACGATAGATTCAATAGCTCAACAAATCCTTAACTATTGGAAAAAGTTATTTTCTTTTAATTTATTTTGAATTTCCTTTTCTGAAACTTTATCATCATCAAAATCTACTGTAACAATGCTTCTAAAGGGATCTACCCTTACAGCATTAACTCCCTCTAATTCACTGATAGAAGAGTGAATAATATGGGATTTATCATTCAAATCTGAACCAGCAAGATTAGAAATATGGTATTGTTTGGCTTTCATCATAGAAATCACCTCCTGCTGATAGTATTTACATTTCTCAGACAATTCATTGATGGAATCTGAAAAAAGGATCAGTCAATTTTTTCTACTAGTTAAATTTATAACAATACTGAAAATTTATTTATCGTATTTTATCGAATAAAATTTTCTGAAACAAAAATTTCTACAAAACAGATTTTCTGTATTATTTTTGTCATATTTTGTCCTACCTATTTCAAAATATATAGAGGTCCTTAAGTCAATACTCTATGAAGCATCTATGATTTTTTATTTTTTTAACCTTTGGGTTTAAAAATCAAAGAAGCAATAAAAGCAAAGATAATTGCTGAAGAAATTCCTGCACTGGTAATTTCAAAAATTCCAGTGATTACTCCAATTAATCCACTTCTTTGATATTCTGCCATTGCTCCTTGGAATAAAGAATTCCCAAAGCTGCTGATGGGAGTGCTAGCACCTGCCCCAGCAAATTTAATCATGGGATCATATAGACCTAGTGCTCCTAAAATAGCTCCAATTGAAACCATGATTGCTGTAGTATGAGCTGGGGTCAGTTTAAACACATCCATCATAATCTGTCCAATTACACAAATAACTCCACCTACAACGAAAGCCCAGAAAATTTTCTCCATAATTATTCCTCCTCTTCTGTCATTTCTATGGATACTGCATGGGCAATACAAGGAATAGACTCTTTTTGCTGGTAGGAAATAGGAGAGAGTAATGCTCCTGTAGCTATAATTAGTATCTTTTTTAACTCTCCTTTACGCATTCTATTTAGTAAATGCCCATAGGTTACAGTTGCAGAACAAGCACAGCCGCTTGCTCCTGCAAAAACCGGCTGATCTTGACTATAAATCATTAATCCACAATCGGTAAAAATAGAAGAAGGAATGGCAAATCCTTTTCTCTTTAAAAGTTCATCAGCAATAGGATGCCCCACTCCTGCTAAGTCCCCTGTGGCAATTAAATCATAATAAGTAGGATCAATTCCTCGATCTTGGAAATGAGCAATAATAGTGTCCACTGCTGCCGGAGCCATAGCTGCTCCCATATTAAAGGGGTCCTTAATTCCAGCGTCTACAATTTTTCCAATGGTAGCATGGGTAATCCTAGGTCCTTTTCCTGACTGGGCTACCAGGGCTGCTCCTGCTCCGGTAACTGTCCATTGTGCCGTTGGTGGCTTTTGACTCCCATATTCAGTAGGATAACGATATTGCTTTTCAGAAGCTGCATTGTGACTAGATGCACAAGCAACTACATAGTCTGCATTTTTACTATCCACAAACAAAGAAGCAAGGGTTAATCCTTCCATAGAAGTAGAACAAGCCCCATAGATTCCTAGATAAGGAATTCCTAAAGTACGTGCAGCAAAGCTACTGCAGGTAATTTGATTAATTAAATCTCCACTAATAAGAAATTGAATATCTTTCTGGGGCAAGCCAGATTTTTCAATAGCCTTATTACAGGCCTGCTCCTGCAATACCTTCTCTGCCTTTTCAAAACTATCCTCTCCTAACCATATATCTCCATTGAGGATATCAAAGTCTTGGGCTAGTGCCCCCTGAGCTTCGAAAGGACCACCTACAACAGCAGATGCTAATATCACTGGTTTATTTTCAAATACCAAAGTTTGTTTCCCTTTTAGCATCTATATAACCCCCATCTTCATTAAAATTATTTTTATGATGGCTGCCACGAAAGCAGTAAATACTCCAAAGACTATAACAGAACCAGAGAGTTTGAACATATTTCCCCCAACACCTAATACATATCCTTCACTTCTATGTTCAATAGCTGCAGAGGTCATTGTATTGGCAAAACCAGTAATAGGAATAGCTGTTCCAGCACCTGCCCATTGGGCAATGTGGTCAAATATTCCTAGACCAGTAAACAAACTTGAAATAATGATGAGTATAGCTGATGTAGGAGCCCCTACTGTTTCTTCTGTAAAATCAAAATTTTTGATAAAAAAAATATTTAATATCTGTCCAAAGGCGCAGATAAGTCCTCCTACTAAAAAAGCTTTGATACAATTTTTTACTACAGGTCTTTGAGGCTCAATGGTCTTTGCAAGTTGTTGATATTGCTGTTGTTCCTTAGTAAGTCCATTTTTTTGTTTCTTATTTTTTTTGTTGTTGTTTGACATTTTATCACCTTCTAGCAAAAGTTTTGTAATTTTAAAAATTTGGAACATATTTTTCTACAGGGATATTTGTTTTATTTTATTTGAGAAAATTGTATAAATAAAATTTTTAAAACAAATACAAAATATATTCTCCCCAATCTTATAAAAAACATTCTTAACCTCTACAAAGGATGTACCACAATAATTTCTTTTTTTTATAAATGAAAATGACAAATAAAGGACGGGAAAGAATCGGATAAATTTATTTTCTTTGTTTCATAATAATCTCATTAAAAATAAATTTTGCAAAGGAAGTGCAAGAATGGAATTATCCCCCAGTTTATATCACTGGCTTGTGAGACCTAAGTATTTTGTCAAAGAATATAACAATCGAATACTAAAATTATTCCTTGATAGTATAGATTTTCATAATAAAGATGTCTTAGACTATGGCTGTGGAATTGGATCTAATTGTTATCTTTTTGAACCAGATTATTATACAGGAGTAGATATTGATGCTAGAAGAATTGATTATGCAAAGAAGCTATATGAGGATTATCGTTTTTATACTATTGAAAATAACTCTTTTATCTTTCAAGAAAAGCAATTTGATTTTATATTTTTAATGGCGGTACTCCATCATATACCACCACAGGATACTTCTAGGTATTTACAAAAGTTTCATAGAGTATTAAAACCCAATGGCAAATTAATTATAATAGAACCTTGTAAATCAAAAAATTCATCCCTTCAAAACTGGTTTATGTGTTTTTTTGATAAAGGAAAATATATCCTTACAGAGCAGGAATATATCAGTCTTTTTCAGCAACAACAATTTCGCATTGAACAGGTAAAAAAGTTTAAAAAAGGATATTTCTATAATGAAATTTTTTTTACTGCAAAAAAATAAAGCTGTTGCAAAACAAGCCAATAGTACAACTATTCTATGATCATAGATGTCTTCATTCGCTGCTTCATGATGCAATTTCCTCAAATATCTGTTTTGCAACAGCTTCGTCTCTTTTCAAATAAATTATTTTTGAAAATCTTTATATAGCATACTAGGTTGTACACTAATGTTGTTTTGATATTTTCCATTTTTATAATTTTCATAGTCGCCCTCTATGGTATGATAAAAAATCTGACAAATTTCCACGTTAGGGTAAATCCGTATGGGTTGAATACAAAACATTTCCAATGTCCAATACCCATTAAAGCCCACATCTCCAAAGCCAGCAGTCACATGGATAAACAAACCCAATCGGCCAACAGAAGATCTTCCCTCTAACATAGGGACATATCCTTCTGTTCTAGTATGTTCTACTGTCCTTCCTAAATATAATTTTCCTGATTCTAAAAGCAATCCCTCTTCTGGAATCATCATTTTTTTTGCCTTATTTTCCTTTTTCATATCCAATTCATGAGTTTCATATACTAATAATTCATTATGTAACCTTAAATTATAACTATTAGGATTTAATTGCTCTTTTTGAAAGGGTTCTATAAATATCCTTTTTCCTAAATTTCGTTCTATCTCTTTCCCTGAAAGTATCATAATTTTCTGCCTCCTTATTTTTTGTCTGTGTTTTATTCTCTTTTTTTGAATCAAAATCCTTCTTCCGAAGAAGATTCTTTTAAAATAAAAATAAGGGCTATTGCAAAACAATATTTTATTCTTATATTTGCAATAGCCCTATTTATTAGGATTGTTCTTTTGTTTTAGGAAATAACTTTTTCGAAAATCTGTCTAAAAACTCTATAGGACTTAATATCAATCCAATAAATAATAATAATATAATACCAAATGCCATAAAAACTTTTATCATATACAACACACTCCTATTGGAATTTTATATTATCTTATTGTGTCCATCTCTATTCTTAATTAAACAAGATCTTCAAATTTTTATCCGAACGCTACCACCTATACATGTTTCTTTTCATGCTCCAACAACCATTTCTTTCTCCATACCCCTCCCCCATATCCCACCAGTTTCCCACTGGCACCTATTACCCTATGACAGGGAATCACAATAGAAATCTTATTCTTATTGTTGGCATTACCTACCGCCCTACTGGCTTTGTAATTTCCAATGTTCTTTGCTACATTCCCATAAGATAGGGTCATTCCATAGGGAATTTTTAGAAGCTCCTTCCATACAGCTTCTTGAAAGGGACTTCCGAAAATTTTTAAAGGTAAATCAAAGACCTTTCTTTCTCCAAAAAAGTATTCCTCCAACTGTTTTATAGCCTCCTGTATAATAGGATTCATATTTGATGGTAAGCTCTTTTCTTCTGCGAATTCTATTCTTATAATTTCTCTTTTATTTGCCTGAATTTCAATGAGCCCTATAGGGGATTGCATATAAGCTATATAAGTATTTTCAAACATCCTCTTCCCTCGCCTTATTTTTTTTCTTGAATTTTATTATATCATAGCGAGATAATAGAATCCCTTTTTTTATGTATTTTTTTAAAGAATTTACAAATACTAATGGAGAATAAAAAATGGAGGTGTAATAATGGTAAAAAATTTAACTCAAAAAGAAAAGATGCATTTAGAGGATCAAAAAAACCAAGAGGAGTTGTGCATTAAAAAGTATAACGACTATGCCTATCAAGCTCAGGATGCCCAACTAAAACAATTATTTAAAGATACTGCTTTACAAGAGCAACAACACTTAAACACTATTAACTCCATCCTTGCAGGTCAAGTTCCAAATATGAATCAACAAAGTCAACAACAGAATCAAGCACAACAATCTCAACAAAGTCAACAGCAAAATCAAACACAACAATCTCAACAAAATAATCAAAATCAACAAAGCCAAACCATGACAACTAGTGGTACCTATAATGCAAATGATGCATATCTTTGTAATGATCTTTTATCTACAGAAAAATATGTGTCTAACCATTATGATACAACAATCTTTGAATTTAGAGATCATAATATTCGAAATGCTCTAAATCATATCCAAAAAGAAGAACAAGAGCATGGAGAAAAGATTTACAATTATATGGAAGGTCATGGAATGTACAATACACAACAACAATCTTAAAATAAGAAAGCTTTTTACCCATAACAGAGGAGTGTTTGAAAATTATGGATTACAAGGAAATTGCCCAAAGGTTAAATATTAGTGTTGATCAGGTAAAAATGAGCCCAACCATTCAAAATACTTATCGCGACATAAAAAACAACCCTAATATGTCACAACAAGAAAAGGAAGATGCCTTTGACGAAATGGCAGATATTTTAAAGGATATGTTACAGAAAAAAGCATAAAAACCTAAAGAGGTCATGATTTCATGACCTCTTTTTAATCAAATATGGACTGATGGTATTTATTTTTGTGAGCATTAAAACACATTTCAATCTGGTTTTTGTTATTTCTAGTTGGAGATAAAGGCGGTAAATTTCCTAGGGGGAAAAAGTGAGCTTCAGAAGTTTCTATGTTTTCTTTAAAAATGCCCTTTATATAATCACACTCTACAAAAATTTTATAGACACTATAGGGGGAAGGCTGAGAAAACATATTTTTTCCATCTAAAATGGCAATCAATCTTTTTGGAATTACTTGTACTCCTGCCTCTTCTTTAGATTCCTTTACTATATTTTCCTTTAGAGAAAGTTCAATATCTGCCCAACCTCCTGGCAAAGACCACAATCCATCTATTTTTTCCTTTACCATTAAAATCCTATTATTCTTAAAAACCACAGCTCGTACATCAATCTTAGGTGTTTGATAGCCAGTTTCAGAGGCAAATAAATCCCTTATCTTTTCACATTCGATATCTGTATAATGATTCACAATATCAATGCTTATATTCCTGATTTCTTCAAAACGTTCAATATCATATTTATCCTTTGAATATTCTAGCCCAGCCTGGGCAATGGCCTGGAGTCTTTTAGCATATTCTAGCCATTTTGGTTCATGATCCATATTCATTCCCCTTTTTTCATATTTAATATCCGTACTCATTAGTAAAATACCCATTTTTCACAATATAAACCTACAATAAAGTGGGAGATAAGCACTGCTACGTGCCTGGATAAGAAGCAAACTCTATCTGAGCGTAAGAATCACTTGATTTTATTATAATCAATAAAATCAAAAATATTAATAGGGTTCTTAGTCCAGTTGGGATTTTAGATTCAGCTAAACTTTGGAAATCGTTATCCAGAGACTTAGAGAGAATTTAACTTAAACAGTACTTTCGTATAGACTTTCACTGCTATTATCAATACAGACTCATCAAAATCAAATCTTTCATTGTGATGTCCTGCAGCTATTTTGGTACCAAACATTAGATAAGCACTTTTTCCGCCATTTTTTTGAACTCGATCCATCATAAAGCTCGCATCTTCGCTGCCACCTAATACTTTTTCGGGTAGCAACTCTTTAATTTCTTCCATATCTTTCATTTCTTCTTCAATTATATGAATAAAATCCTCATTGGCTTCTACGGTAATCGCTTGCCCTACTTTTTTCATATTTACTTGTACATCATACATATTTGCGGTACTTTCTAAGATTCTTATAGTCTTTTCATAAATATATTCGTTGAGCTTTGAATTTTCTCCCCGGGTTTCTATTTTCATAATTGCATTAGGGGCAACTACATTTCTTCCTACTCCGGCATTTAAAACCCCTACATTGACCCTAGTGACTCCTTCTTCATGGGGAGCTATGGCATGAATATTTAAGGCGGCAGTGGCAGCAGCCAATAGTGCATTATTTCCTTCATTAGGTGCTGCTCCTGCATGAGCTCCTTTTCCAGTGTATCCTACATCTATTTTGGTAGTAGATAAAAAACCTTTGGTTTTAACCGCAACGATCCCATCCTCTAATTGAAATCCCAAATGTCCAGAAAGGAAATAATCCACATCATCTAAAACTCCACGGTCTACAATGGGCTTAGCACCCCGTACCCCTTCTTCTGCTGGTTGAAAAATCAGCTTAATTTTTCCCTTTAGTTCCTTTTTGAACTTTACAATGGTTTCTGCCAATCCCAAACCAATGGACATATGCCCATCATGCCCACAGGCATGCATCATCCCATAATTCATAGATGCAAACCCTTCTTGATTCGGTCGATGGTCTTTGTCTGTACTTTCTATTACATCATTGGAATCCATATCAAAGCGAAAGGCTACAACAGGTCCTTCCACTCCTGTATCTAATAGAGCTACTACCCCTGTATAGCCTTGCATTCTTTGGATGATTTCCTGAGAGGCCCCTTGTCTCATTGCTCTTTGAATTTGGGTCTCTATGTACTTGTCATCTCCCCTTCCCATCACCGAAGATGGTTTTACAACATCCAAGCCAAGGTATACCTTATACCCTAAACCTTGCAACTTTTCAGCAATTTTAGAAGTAGTTCTAAACTCTGTCCATCCAGATTCTGCATATTTATGAAAATCCCTTCTGTAATTTATCAACTGATCCTCTAAACTCTCAATAAACTGAAATTTTTCTTTCATGATCTCCTCCTATTGGTTTAAAAAATTACATGCTGCCTTTACAAGTATCTCTATCCCTATTGGAATCGCCTTTTCATCAGGACTAAACTTTGGATTATGAATAGGTGCAAAATTTTCAAAGGAAATATCCTTTGGCCTAACTCCTAGCCAAAAATAGGCTGTAGGAAGTTTTTCAGAAAAAAATGCAAAATCTTCTCCCCCAAGGGCAGGTTTACCAGAAATAATAGCTCCTTCTCCCAATATTTCCTTAAGACTATGATATACTAAATTTGTCAATGTCCCATCGTTTATTACAGGAGGATACCCCTTTACATATTCAAATTCATAATCTCCTCCCATAGCAGATGTAATTCCCTTTACTACATCTCCTATTCTTTCAGGCATTTTATTTCTAATCTCAGGATTTAAATTTCGAACAGTTCCTTCTAAAACAACCTTATCTGCAATGACATTATATCTACTCCCTCCATAAATTTTACCAATGGAAATCACACTAGAATCTAAAGCCCCTACATTTCTAGATACAATCGTTTGTAATACTGAAATTACATTTCCAGCTATGGCAATGGCATCAATTCCGTCTTCCGGTGCAGAACCATGACTGCTTTTTCCCTTTATAGTAATAAAAATTCTATCGGAAGCTCCCATCATAGCTCCTTCTTTAATAGCCACTATTCCTGTCTCTAACTGGGGCCATACATGCAGAGCCATCATGGCGTCCACCTTTGGATTCTCTAATACTCCATCTTGAATCATACCAGGAGCTCCACCAGTGGGATTATTTTCCTCTGCTGGCTGAAATACAAATTTTATAGTTCCTGGTATTTCCTCCTTCATCTCTGAAAATACATGAGCACATCCTAAAAGAATAGAAGTGTGCATATCATGACCACAGGCATGCATCACACCTTTATTGATAGAAGCAAAGGAAAGGTTTGTTTCCTCTTCCATTGGTAGAGCATCCATATCTGCCCTTATAGCAATTACCTTACCTGGTTTTCCGCCTTCTAAGATACCAACTACACCTGTCTTCCCAATATTTCTCTGAGTTTCTATTCCCAAACTCTCAAGAACCTCTGCTACCTTGGCAGAAGTTCTTGATTCTTTATAACCTAGTTCCGGATGTTTATGAATATCTCTGCGATACTCTATAACTACATCTTGGCACTTTCTAACAAGTTCCTTTATTCTACCCATCTTTCATGCCCCCTCTTTCCTGTGATATAAACAATCTTGATGATAAAAGGAAGTCTTAAACCCTATCTAAACTTTAGAAACCTGTTAATTCATTTTATCTATTTAAGGATAAATTCCCATACCTGGCCCAATTGGTAAATCTAAGAAATACCATATAGCCAATTGTAAAACCCAAACTACTATAAATCCAATGGTATAGGGTACCATATAAGACATTGCTGTGCCAATCCCTGTATTCCCATCATATTTTCTTAATAGTCCTAAATAAATTGCAAAATATGGATATAATGGAGTTAGTGCATTTGTACTAGAATCTCCTATCCTATACACAAGCTGTGCAAAAGCAGGAGTATAATCTAACATCATAAACATAGGTACAATAACTGGTGCTAATAGGGCCCATTTTGAAGACCCACTACCAATAAATAGATTTACAAAAGTGCTAATGAGGATAACCATAACAATCATAGGAAATCCAGTCATATTTGCAGCTTTTAGAGCGTCTGTTAAATTAACAGAAATAATCATTCCAAGATTTGACCAATGAAAGTAGCTAACAAATTGAGCAATCATAAATACTAGTACAATATAACTAGCCATTCCTTCGATTGCTTTACCCATTAATTTCGGTACATCCCCACTATTTCGAATGGTCCCATTGGTTACACCATATACAATCCCTACAATCACGAAATAGATAAAGATAAAGGGAATGATTCCACTAATAAAAGGGGAAGGAATAATAGTTCCACCTTCTCCCCTAAGGGGTGAATTCGAAGGAATTAAAACAATAACTACAAGTCCCCAATAAATTAAACTTGCAATTCCTGCTCTTCTTAATCCTTTACTTTGTATTCCTAAAACTTCCATGTCCGTGTCTTCTTTTATTTCTCCAAAACGTTTATATTTTCCTGCTAAAGGTTCTATAAATTTAATAGTGATAAATACACCAGTAATTGTCAAAATAAAAGTAGATACCATCATAAAATAGTAGTTTACCGTAGGATTTACAATAATACCTGGTTCAATTCCTTGAGCTACTTCTTGGGTAATCCCTGCAAGCAATGCATCCGTTCCCGCAATTATTACATTGGCACTAAAGCCTGCACAAGTAGCGGCATAGGCAGCTGCTACACCTACCATAGGATTCCTTTTGGTGGAATAAAAAATGGCACCTGCTAAAGAAGGAATAATAACAGCAGCAGCATCAGATGCTATATTTCCACAAATTCCAATAAAGAAAACCAATATCAAGATTAGCCTATCAGAAGCTCCCAACAAAAATCTTCTCATAAAACTTTCTAATAGTCCTGTTTGTTCCGCCAGACCGATTCCTAACATCATGGTTAATACTAGGCCAAGGGGAGCAAACCCAGTAAAGTTCTCTAACATATTTTCTAATATATAGACAATCCCTTCTCTGCCAATCAAACTCTTTGCTTCCACGATTTCTCCGGTAGTTGGATGGATTACAGCCACTCCTAAGCCAGCAGTAATAGCAGAGGCAACAATTACAATAATGCATAGAACAAAAAAGATAATAAAGGGATGGGGTAGTTTATTTCCTACACGTTCTACCCAGCTTAAAAATTTAAATAATATTGATTGTTTTTCCTTTACTGATTTTTCTATCATAACTTACCTCCTTTTAAAAATATTTTTGAAATAATTGTCCCATCTTACTTGCAAAATGATTTTTTTATTTCTCCTTCTTTCTTTCAAAAACTTTAGTATAAATATCTTCTTTTAGGGAATAATACTTGCTATACATTATACTATATTCTTCTATAAAACTCTTTATTATTTTTAAAATTTTTAAAAAAATGAAATTTCCTTTTAAATATTATTTACAGTCCCTGTTGAAAAAACTATTTCTTTTAAATTTTGGCATAATTCCTTCCCTACCTGTAGATAATATAATTGAAGTCTTATAATATTGAAAGGTGTGTTAAGATGGGTAATATGATTAATAATATGCTAAACAATATGTCCAAAATGACAACAAAATCCCAGGAAATCACAGATGATATATTGCTACTACAATTTACCATCGTGAATGCTTGCCTCATAGGAAAACCCAATGCCAGCTCTGGAGAATGGATGTTAATAGATACAGGACTTCCTAGCTCCTTTGATTTTATCGTAGAATCTACCAAAAAACGTTTTGGAAAGGATAGCCGCCCTGGAGCGATTATTCTTACCCATGGTCACTTTGATCATGTTGGTTCAGTGGCTGCCTTAGCTGAAAAATGGAATGTCCCTGTATTTGCCCATAAATTAGAGCTTCCCTATATTACTGGAGAGAAGGATTATCCTATGGGAGATCCTACGGTAGATGAGGGATTGATCGCAAAAATGTCCCCCTCCTTTCCCCATCGAAGCATTGATTTAGGATACCGAGCTGCTGCACTACCAGATGATGGCTCCGTTCCCGGAATGCCAGATTGGAAGTGGATCTCTACCCCGGGGCATACAGAGGGACATATTTCCTTATTTAGGGAAAAAGATAGGGTACTCATTGTAGGAGATGCCTTCACCACTACAAAACAAGAATCCTTAGGGGCAGTATTGACCCAAGATGAACAGGTTAAAGGTCCACCAGCTTACCTTACCACTGATTGGGAGCAAGCCAAACAATCGATAGAGATCCTAAAGGTCCTGAAACCTTCTATAGCCATTCCTAGTCATGGTTTCCCTATGGAAGGAGAAGAGTTAAGGAACCATTTAGATAGATTAGAAAATCATTTTCAAGAAATTGCTGTTCCTAATCAAGGGAAATTTGTAAATCCTGAAAAAAGAATTTAAGATTCTACAAAATTTTTTGAAAATTATTTTGGTATCAAAAAACTCCTGTTAAAATACAATACAACACCAATGTTTCTAAAGACAACTTCATATGTTAAAGTTTATATTTAAGGAGGAGTTTCTTCATTTTATTTTATTAGAGGATAATTAGGACATCAAGGCAAACAAAAAGAAGGGAATGAAATCCCCTTCTGATATTCACTTAAAAGAGTTTATCTGTTCTATTTTCCACTTTTATAATCTCCTGTAAATTTTATATCTCAAATAAGTCCCGAATCTCTTGCTCACTAAGCTTAGAAATCATGGTTTCCCCTGGTTGTATTACAGAATCTATCATTTTTTTCTTCTTTTCCTGTATATGAAATATTTTATCCTCTATGGTTCCCTTTGTAATGAGCTTGATTACCTGGACGGTGCTTTCCTGCCCTATTCGATAGGCTCTATCAGTAGCTTGCTCTTCTACTGCAGGGTTCCACCAGGGATCAAAGTGAATCACCGTATCAGCTCCTGTAAGATTTAACCCGGTGCCTCCCGCCTTAAGAGAAATCAAAAATAGATCTTTTTCTCCTTGATTAAATTTACTTACCATATTTCCTCTTTCCTTAGTTTTCGTACTCCCATCTAAATAAAAATATTTTAGGTGATTATGCTCTAAAAGCTCTCGGATCATTTTAAGCATAGTTGTAAATTGGGAAAACAAGAGAATTCTATGTCCACCTTGAAGAGATTCTTCGATTACTTCTTCTAACAATTCTAATTTTCCACTTTTTCCTTTATAATTTTTCAAAAATAATTCTGGATGACAGCATATTTGTCTCAATCTCGTAAGCCCCGCTAGTATCTTCATATGACTTTTATGAAACCCCTTGTCTTTGATTTCCCGATCGATTTCTCCCTTTATTTGATTTAAATAACTTAAATAGACCAACTTCTGTTCTTTTGTAAGATCTACTGTCATAATCGTTTCAATCTTTTCTGGAAGTTCCCTTAAGACATCTTTTTTCAGCCGCCTTAGAATAAAGGGAGAAATCTGTTTTTTTAATTGGGTTAATGCACCTTGATTATTTTCTTTAACAATCGGTCTCTCATATTTTTTTATAAACCTTCCATAAGATAATAAGAAACCCGGCATAATGAAATCAAAAATAGACCAAAGTTCTGTAAGGGAATTCTCAATGGGAGTTCCTGTTAGGGCAAAACAATTTTCTTCCTTAATTTTTTTTACAGAGATAGCATTTTGGGAAGTTGAATTTTTAATATGCTGTGCTTCATCTAAAATACAATATCTAAATTCATACTCCTGGTATAAGTCAATATCTCGTCTAATTAAAGGATAGGAAGTTACAATGAGATCATAGTCTGACAATTCCTTTATATTTTGATGTCTTTCTTCTTTTGTTCCAGAAACTACTAAAGTTTTTAATTGGGGAGCAAACTTCTCAACTTCAGAAAGCCAATTATACACTAAAGATGTTGGAGCAACCACCAGAGATGGTTTTGATCCTTTTTCTAATTTCTCTGATGTAAGCAAGGCTAAAACCTGTATGGTTTTTCCAAGCCCCATATCATCAGCCAAAATTCCACCCATGCCATAATTAGAAAGGGTTTTTAACCATTTAAAACCAGCTACTTGATAATCCCTTAATATTTTTTGAAAATCATCTGGAATTTCATAATCTAAGTCCAAAGGCTCTTTAATATTTTGAACCAATTGTTTAAAGGCAATATTTCTATTAATATTTTTTATCTTACTATCTTTCAGTATCTCATCTAAGTATAAGGCCCGATACTTTGGTATCTGAATATTCTTTTGACTTAAATCCTTTGGAGAAACATTAAGATAATCAACTAAACTAGAAAAATTTTCTACTTCTTCTAAATCTAAAGGAAGGAAGCTTCCTTCCTTTAGACGATAATATTTTTTCTTTTCTTGTATGGCTTTAAAAACATCTAGTAGTTCCTCCTTATCTATGCCTTCAATATCAAAATCAAATTCTAAAAGATTGGAATTTTCATTGAGCCTCACCCTTGCAGATAGGGAAGAAGGACTATAGATTCGAATATTTTTAAAGTTCTCTGAATAGTATACTTCACTGTATTGTTGAAGTTTAGGAATAATCTCCATCAAAAATCTATAGATTTTTTCATGCCCTTGTAAATAAATATATTCACTGGAAACCTTAAATTCTGCTTTTTCTATTAAAGCAATGATCTGATTTTCCTTTTCTATATCCCTTACTAAGATTCTATGATCTTCTAAATTCTTATGATCTTCTTGAAATGGATGTATGGTAATATCTCCATAAAGATATTTGATTTGGGCAGTCACATCTTCTCCCATTTTATCTAAAAAGATTTCTGATTTTAATTCAGGCTTATAAATAGTCCTTTGTAATTTTTCATCTATGGTTAAGTCACCTATCTTCTCCACCCTTGGGAGCACCTGACTTACAAAATTTTCATGGTATTCTTTGGGAATTGATAGGGTGCTTTGATCTTCTTTTTCCATGATATGATAAAAGGGTAAGAAAGTTTTTTGCTGTTCTTTAGATAGAGCATAAATATTCTTATCGTAAAAGAAATAAGCACCGTCTTCTGTTAAAGCCTGTAATTTCTTATCCTTCTTTATTTCTAAAAGGATGTCATTACTGTCTTTTGTAGTAAGTTTAAACTCTATGGGAAGATCTTCCCTTAAAACATAGACATCCTCGTAGGTTATGCCTCCTATAGTTACATTTAATGCTCTATTTTCCCTTTTCACCATTTCAAAAAATCTTTTTACCATAGCTGGAGAAAGAATCATATATTTTCCATGAAAGATACTGTATTTTTCAAATCCCCAAGAAGAAAAATTTAAAAGTTCCTCTTGTTCTACTACCTCTTTCATCAGGTCAATAAAAGATTGGTCTTCTTTCTGAAAAAAATGTCTTTCAGGGAAAAAGGTAAATTGCTTTCCAAATTCCATGGGCTCATTTCTTTGAATCGTATGAATAAATTTCTTAGGACTTTTTAGTATATATAATTTTTCCTCCCCCAGCCTAAAAAAGATCTTCGAAGAATAATCATATCCATAATAAGAATCCTTCTCAAACTCGTAATTAATCTCTAAATTTAATGGAATCTTAGGTTGGACAACATCATAACGAAAATAATCTATAATATCCTGGATATATTTTCCCTTTTTTCTTTTTAATAATTCATAAATACTTTTCTTATTATGGGATATTGCAATTAAAACCGCGGCAATGTGCTTACAATAACCAACATATTGATGGTAAGCAGGACAGGTACAAAAAGCATTATGAAACTCCCCATTCCCATCAAGATGTATTCCCACTTTGTATCTTTTGGTGCCTAAAACAATCGCTGTAAGCTGATTGTTTTCAAGATCAAACTCTAGATTTCCAACCTTGGAACTATTATAATATTGTTTTCCTTTGAAATAAGTGCGGCTTCCTCCACATATCTCTACGATCTCTTTTTCAGTAAATCCTAACATTTTCTTCATCCTTATTTTTAGTGATGGTATTTTTGATGGCAATGATTCTTAATTGTATATTATATCATATTTCATTATTAGATATGGTTAAATCTCCAAAGGCTGCATTGATAAGTCCCATAAGATCCCTTACCGATAAGGTCATTTGTAATCCTACTTTTCCAGCACTTACAGTAATTTTTTCTAAATGCTCCGCCTGGTTTCCAATAGCTGTTTTAAATAGTTTTTTCATTCCTATAGGGGAACAACCTCCCTTGATATATCCAGTAACCTTGGTGATGTCCTTTGCGGGAATCATTTCTATTTTCTTTTCTCCAAAATGGGAAGCCACTTTTTTTAAATCCAATGCACAGGCAACAGGGATGACACAAACATAGTATTCCTTACTTGTCCCTTGGAGCACTAAAGTTTTAAAAACCGCATCAGGATCTTTCCCCACTTGCTTAGCAACCGATACTCCATCTAAAAAGCCATCGGGGGCATCATAGGTTTGTACTTCATATTTTATTTCATGGGAATCTAGAATACGAAGGGCATTGGTCTTATGAATTTTCCTCTTTGCCATGTTTTATCTCTCCTAACTATAGTATATGATAAAATTTTTCAATTTTATTTTATATAGATTATTGATGAAAAGCAAACAAATACCCCTCTAATTGAATCTTACAGGGGTATTTGTTTTATATGTTTATTGTGGTTTAAATGAAAAACGCCTTCCTTTGTAGTGAAAGATCGGCGTTTTGTAATTCTGTTAAAGATTAGAGAACAATGACAGAAACTCCATCGGGAATCACGGTGATTTTAGAGCCCTTTTTTTCCAAGATTTCATCCGCATTTTTGATGGCTTCATCAACAGAATGAGCTGGAATCATATGCAGATCACGAACCATCTCGTCGGGTGCATCTGATATATATATCACTTTACATCTTTTTAAAATACGAGCAAATATTTGAGACTGCCACTGATCCGGGATAGTCTTTTCGCTTGGAGTAGCTAAAAATTCATCCATGATTTTATCTATATCCTGTTCTTCTTTAAATGACTTATAGAATCGGTCTCCTCCATGCCCATCGTTTGATTTTGCAAGTACAATCATTACTCCACCATCATTTATGGTAGCTTCTGCTGCGGTCATACATTTTACTGCTTGATAAATATTTTGGTCTAATGGATATCCTCCATTTGTGGTAATCACAATATCTGAAGGTACACTTTTTACCTTGCATTTGGTATTTAAAAAGTTACGGCCCTCAATATGGGCTAAATCACAATCCCCTGCTACCGCATACACAACTTCTTTTTCAGCATTTATGACAACATTTACGATGAAATCCAATCTTGCAGCCCTAGCAGCATAAAGCATATCGATATGGACCGGATTGCCGTCTATATTCCCAGTTCTAGCCCTGTCACTGTTAATAAATTTTGCATTATGATTATACATAACAGTAGCTCTGCTGGCAATGCCCGGTAGTATACTCTTTCTTCCACCGGAATAACCTGCAAAGAAGTGAGGCTCTATAAATCCTTCTGCCACTAAAAGATCTGCTCCTACCGCAAGTTTATTAATAATCAGTTGTCCCCCTGAAGGAAGCATTCCGATGTTAATAAGCATACTTTCATCATCACAATCATGTACGTATATTTTTTCATTGGCAACAATTTCTGTTCCAAATTTTTCTACTAATTCTTCCTTTGTCGTCCCCCTATGGCATCCTGTAGAAATAAGTATTGTAATATCAGCATCTGGATTCCCCTTTCTAATTTCTGCAAGCATGAGAGGCATAATTATTTTACTAGGTACTGGCCTTGTATGATCACTAGAAATGATCACAATCTTATCTTTGCCCTTTGCAATTTCTTTTAACCTTGGTGTTCCTATAGGATTTTCAATTGCCTCTTGGACTAATTCTTCTTGACTCTTTTTCGGCCTATACTCATGCATACCTGATACTAGTACAGCATTTAATCTTTCCTCAGGTATATTGGCTTCCATATATTCTTTTCCATAAGGTAATTTAATAGTTTTCATATCTTATCCCTCCGATATTTTATGTTAATGTGTGATCCCTCATTTTTTCCTGTCGATCTAAAAAGCTTACCAATATTGGGCAAAAAATAGCTGTAACAATAATGGCTGCTGCAATTTGAACAGTAGCTGTAGATGCAATTACCTCTAGCGATGGATCCACTGCTGCTAGAGCCGCCGGTGTTGCAACTGCATTCCCTGCCGTAGTTCCAATAGCTGCACCTACCTGTGGGTGTTCCGATTTTAATAATTTCATTGCAAAATATCCACCAAAGCCTGTTACCAGAGTATTAGTCACTCCTAGAAGGATTCCAGGAAAACCTGCCTCTATAATTTGTCTGAAATCTAAAGCGGAGCCTAATGGAAAGGCGAAAAACGGAATAATCATAGAAGTACCTGGTTCCAAAAATTCTCTTAACTCCTCATCTAAATTTCCTAGTATAAGACCAATAAGGATTGGAACAATAGTTGCAATCAAGTCTATAATGGGAATTTCAGCAATTCCTGTTGCTCCAAAGGCTAACATAGTCAAAAAGGGCCCATCATTGATGGACAATATGGAAATAGCCCCAACGTCAGTCGAGTCTCCATATTCTCCTGCTAAAGCTGCGTAAAGGCCTCCATTAGAGTTTGTTACCGCTGCTATGACTGCAAGGGGTGCAATTCCTAAGGCCCCTTCAGCTCCAAATAAGTTATTAATTAAGATTCCCAGAGCAGCTCCTAAAAAAAATTTTACTAATGTTAAAATAATCCCCTTTGCCAAAGGCATCCCTGCTTGTTTTACATTGATCTGTGACCCTGTACAGAATAAAAACACTGCTAAAATAGGCATAGCCCCTGTTTTAAATAGATGGGTAGTAAACCCTCCTATTTCTAATACTTCCGGGAAAAAAGTATTAATAAGGGCCCCTAACAAAAGAGGAACTACCATTAGCCCTCCTGGTACTTTTTTTACTGCTTTTAATATGTGCATCTTTTCCCCTCCTAGTTCGATCCATATAACTTTAGTTTCAAATGGGATTTGAAGGCATACCAAGGATAATCATAATCTTATCTACTATTTATTCCCGTATAGCACTAAATCATACGTCATTTTGAATTTTATACTCTAGGAGATTGACAAAAAAACAAGTTTTTCCTATAATTTATCTATAGTTTTTACTATCAATCTATGAATTATAACTTATCATTATAACTTAAAAATCTATTGATCTTATATTAAAAATTTTATTAGATAGGTTGTGTGGTTTCGGTGAAAATAGCGGTTATAGATGGTCAAGGCGGCGGTATTGGCAAAAAATTAATAGAAAAAATTAGAAAATCTGTATCAAATCAGTTTGAAATTATAGCTTTAGGGACAAATTCTTTAGCTACTTCGGGAATGATAAAATCCGGAGCAAATAGGGGGGCTACTGGAGAAAATCCTATCGTAATCAATGCAAATAAAGTGGATGTCATTATGGGGCCTATTGCTATTTTGATTTCTAATTCCATTATGGGAGAAATTACTCCAAAAATTGTAAATGCAATAGGAAATAGTGAAGCTTTAAAAATACTAATTCCCATAAATAAATGTAACACTAAAATATCTGGTACGAGAAATAAAAGCATGAATGAATTGTTAGATGATGCTGTGGAAGAACTATTGGCATATAATGCCAAATGATCATTAGATAGCTTCAATTTCTGTTTGGGCAAAGGTTCCCATTTCCTTTGTCATAGTAATCGCTGCATCTATAATGCCAAAAGTTAAAGCAGCTCCACTTCCTTCTCCTAAACGCATTTTCATATCTAAATAAGGTTTAAACCCTAAAAAAGAGGAGGCAATTTTTGCTCCCTTCTCGGCAGATATATGAGAATACATCAAATAGTCAAATACCTTTGGCTCTAAACCTATAGCAATAGCAGCAGATGCAGTAGAAATAAATCCATCTACTAATACGGGAATATGCTTTGCCGCTCCGGTCAACATGATTCCTGCCATGGCTCCTATTTCTAATCCTCCTACCTTAGATAATACATCTATAGCATCGTTCTTATTAGGTTTATTGATCTCTAATGCCTTTCGAATAACCTCAACCTTTTTCCTTCTAACCGTTTCAGATATATTGGCCCCAATCCCGGTTAATTCTAATGGATCTCTCCCAGTAAAAGCTGCCATAATTGCTGTACTTGGGGTGGTATTTCCTATGCCCATTTCTCCAGTGGCTAATATATTATATCCCTTCTCTATAAGACTATTTGCAACCTCGATTCCTACTTCTAAGGACTTTATAGCTTCTTCCCTTGACATAGCTGGACCCTTTGATAAATCTTCTGTTCCTCTTCTGATTTTTCGATTTATTACCTTTGGATTTCCTAAATCAGCATTCACTCCTACATCTACAACTACCACATCGGCTCCCATTGTTTTGGAAATTGCCCCTACTCCGCTCTTTCCTTCTGCAATAATATTATTCGTCATAATAGCAGTTACCTTCTGTGGTTGAAGAGTTACCCCAGATTTCACAACACCATGATCTCCAGCACATACCACAACTGCTTTTTTTAAAGGTTTTAAATCTGTATTTCTATAAATGCCACTTAACTGAACAGCTATTTCTTCTAATACTCCCAAACTTCCCAAGGGTTTTAATAGATTATCTACCTTTTTTCTTTCTTCTTTCATAATATCTCTGTCTACTTCTTTAATCTCTTGAAGAGTACTTTTTAATAAATTCATTTTTAAATTTCTCCTTTTTCTTGCAAGGTATCTAAAGTAATAAGACTCTTTAGCATTCCAAAATTATTTTCATAACTTATTTTAACAATTCCTCCCAAAGGAATATGAAAATGTCCCCTATCTGTGATCTGTAAATTGAGTAAATGGATTATGATACTTTGTATGGTTCCACCATGACAGATTAGCATACATTTGCCACAATCGTTTTTTATAGAATCCAAAAAATGAATAACACGACGATGAAAAAGTTTAAGACTATCTCCTCTAGGAATTTGATAATTTACATAATCCTCTTCCCATTTCAACCAATATTTTTGGTAATTCATTACAATATCTTGAAAAGTAAGATTCTCAAAAATTCCAAAATTCATCTCAGATAGCTCCTCTACCACTTTTACTGGAGTATTAGTATCCTGCCCTACCTTTTTGGCAATATCTAAAGCTCTAGACAAAGGACTAGAATAAATAATATCTACTGGATGATTTTTTAAAAAATGAGTGAGTTTTGTAAATTGTTTTTTTCCTTGCTCAGTATATTTTACATCAGTAATCCCTGCGAATCTTTTTTGAGTATTTCCCATAGTCTCTACATGGCGAACTAGTAAAAAATCCATTTTTACCTCCTAAAGATAAAATAATCTAATAAATGAAGACATCTATTCCTTTTAATATTTCACAATACTAGATTCAACTAGCACAATGGATTAAAATAATTATGATATAAGAGCTAAATAGAAAGACTATTTGATTGAGCTCCACTACCATTCCCACGGTATCTCCTGTCATACCAGAAAGTTTTTTCTGAAAGAAATATGCGGAATAATAACTGATAAGTACACAAATAAGGAAGGGTATAAGATATAGAAGATCCAAAATTCCAATTACAATAATTGTAAAAATAAGAGCAAGTTTTCTCTCTTTTTTTCCTGTACTTTCTATAAATCTTTTTCCTAATCCCCCGTCTTTTCTTGCGTATTGACTTAAGGAAGCAGCTATTAGAGCGCAGGTTTTCCCTACCATGGGCATAAAAACCAATCCAATGCCATCTATACACTGAAACATCACAAAATAACCAAGAACCAATAAAATCAATCCAATAGCACCAAAGGATCCTACACGACTATCCTTCATGATCTCCAGGATTTTTTCCCTGTCCCGATTACTCAATACCCCATCTAAGGTATCTATAAAACCATCTATGTGCAATCCGCCGGTTAACCATATATATAGAAAAACCATTAAAAAAGATACTATTTCCTTTGAAATTCCCCTTAGAAGATACCATGGGATATATAAAATACCTCCTATAACTAAACCAACTAGCGGTAATAGAGTCATAGAAGAATAAAATTCTTCTTCACTGACCTCTGACTTTATAAAGATGGGAATTCTAGTAAAAAAGCTAAGAGCAATTAAAAATTTTTTCATTCTCTATCACCTTACTTTAATTTCATTGGAAGACCACTTACCAAAAAAAATACCTCATCTGCCCTTGAGGCAATCCATTGATTTACTCTTCCTACGATATCTCTATAATAATTTCCCATTTTATAGGCTGGTACCAGACCCATTCCCACTTCATTAGACACAATAATCATATCTTTTTGTTCTGCTAATACCAATAGTTTTTCTACCTCTTGAAGAATCTTCTTTTCTAATTTATCTACTTGTTCTACTCTACAGTCATCAAAGTCTAATCCACTATAAAACATCAAGTTGTTAATCATAACCGTAATGCAATCTACTAAAAAAATATCCGCTTTTTCATATTCTTTAGTATCTAAAATTTCATCAAAATCTCGATATCGTTCAATGGTTATCCACTCCTTTGGACGGCTCTGTCTATGTTTTTTAATTCGATTTTTCATTCCTTCATCAAAGGGAATAGAGGTAGCTATATAGGAAATTTGTTTTCCCCTTTCTTTAGCCAATTTTTCAGCATAGCGACTTTTTCCACTACGGGCTCCTCCTGTAACGAAAGTAATATGTCCCATTTACATTCCCCCAAACTTTTAGTTTCATTTTTACTCCAACTTTTTCAAAAATTCCTCATATTCAGAAATAAAATAGAAATTTTCTTTTTCCTGTAACTCTTTCAGTATTTTTGTTGCTTCTCCTTGGGTATAATCAATTTCCTCTTGTTTCTTTAAAAAATAAATGGGTTTCTCTACCTCTTTTAATATTTCAAGATTTATTAAATTTCCCTTCCCATAGGGGACATCAGTGACTAGGACAAAATCACATTGATGGATCAATGCTACATTTTCCTTTGCCTCCTTTGAGGTAAAATAAGAAAAAGGGGGTGCATCTACACAGGGAATATTTAAACTTTTACAGATTTCCCAATCGCTATCCCCTTGATTGATCACACCAGCTGATATTTGAAATCCTAAAGAATTTAATTGTTCTAAGATTTTTCCTCCTGTACCTCCACCACAGATCACATGGATTTTTCTATGCTTTGTTTCAACTTTTTCTTTGAGCACCCTTAAAGGAATAATTTCTTTTTTTCCTAGAATCTTATTTTCTCGAACCATCATTTCCATACGATACACTTTAGATAGATTTTCTTCTTTTACCACCTCTTCAGGACTTCCCTGGGCAATGACTTGCCCATGGCTTAATAGAACCAATCGGTCACTAAATCTAGCTGCCATATTAATATCGTGCAAAACAGCCACTACCGTAAGTCCCCTTTTTTTCTTTAATCGATCAATAAGTTCCATGACCTCCAATTGATGATGGATATCTAAATGAGAAGTGGGCTCATCTAATAAAATAATACTGGATTGTTGGGCAATGGCTCTAGCTACAATCACCCTTTGTCGTTCTCCACCGCTTAACTCATTGAAAAGGCTGTCCCTAAAAGACCAAGTATTAGTCATCATCATAGCTTCTTTAACAATTTCATAATCCCTTTGACCTAACTTATGTTTTCTATCAATATAGGGATTTCTCCCCATCAAGACAATATCATAATTTGTAAATTCATATTCTATATGAAACTCTTGAGGCACTACGGCAATCAACTTAGCAAGTTGACGCTTTGAAAGTTTTCGGTTTAGATACCCTTTAATCCAAATGAATCCCCTTTGAGAATCCATAATATTGGTAATGGCTTTCACCAGGGTGGATTTTCCTGCACCATTTGGCCCGATAATCCCTACAAATTCTCCTTGATCAATAGATAAATTGAATCCATCTATAATTTTCTTATTCCCATAAGCCACAACAAGATCCTGTACTTTTAATACCTCTTCCTTCATTTATATGCCTCCACTTTTTCGCTTTTTCAATAAATAAATAAAAAATGGTCCTCCAAATATTGCGGTAATTACTCCAACGGGGATCTCTTGATTTATCAAAGATCGGGCAATGGTATCACAAAGAATAAGAAACACCCCTCCTAAAAGAAAGGAATAGGGATATATTTTTTTATGTTTAGGTCCTACAAAAATCCTTACCACATGGGGCACCACTAATCCAACAAATCCTATAATTCCAGTGACACTAACACTGGCCGCTGTTATAAGAGCTGTTACTACTAAAACCATTAATTTGATTCTTTCTGTATTTACCCCTAATTGGGAAGCACTATCCTCACCCAAAAGCATGATATCCATTTGTCGGTGTACCCCATAGAGAATTATAAAACCCCCAATGACGTAAGGAAAAAGAAGTATGAGCTCATCCCAACTTTTCCCATTAAAGCTACCCATTGTCCAGTAAATGATTTGATCCATTTTCTCAGAAAAGATCATGAAAATAGAATTAACAGCAGATAAAAATTGAGACATGGCAACCCCACTTAGTAATAAGGTAGGAATTGGTATCTTCTTGCCCATTCTAGAGATATTATACACAACTATCAAGGTAACAAGGGCAAAAATAAAGGCAAGGATAGAGACTATATCTAGTCCAAAAAATCCAATATTTAAATTTAGGATAATTCCAATACTGGCACCTAGAGCAGCTCCAGAAGATACTCCTAATAAAAAGGGGTCTGCCATAGGGTTTTTAAAAATCCCCTGATAGGCAGCACCACAAATGGATAGGGTTCCTCCTACTAATAATGCTAAGAGGACCCTGGGAAATCTTAGATTCCATATAATTGAAATGGTAGAATCTTTTATCCCTTGGGTATTCCCCAGTCCGGTGATTTTATAAATTAAAATTTGTATGGCTTGACCTACTGATATATCTGCCACTCCAATTGTAGTACAGACCACTACTGTGAGAAAACAAATCAGAATGACTAATAGTATAAAATATTTTTTTATCAACCTTTTCATAAAAACCCCTTATTCATTCAATGAGACTGTTCCAAGATTGCTCCGTGAAACATCTATCACTTCTTTTCAATGAGCTTCATCAAATGATTCTTAGATTCAAATGAAGTTTACAACTATTTCTTTTCCTTTATTCTTCAAAAGCTTCAGGATAAATGGCTTTTGCAAAAATTTCTAGCCCATCTACGATTCTAGGCCCTGAACGTTGTATAATATCATTTTCCGGTGTACCCATTGGGATTTCTACAATACTATCGCTTTTAAAAGCATTGGTAGACTGGATTCCATTCAATTTTTTAATATCTTCCTTTGATGTAGCGGTTGTAATATAAACATCTGGATTTGCTTGGATAATTTTTTCTAAACTCAATTGAGGGTACGCAGTATCTGTATTCCCTGCAATGTTTTTTACATTAATTTCCTGTAACATAGAGTCCATAAAGGAATCTGGGCCTGCAGAATAGAAGTCGCCAATGTCAATAAACACTTTCTTCTTCTCTACATTCTTTACCTTTTCTACAATTTCTTGTCTCTTACTCTCCATACTTTCAATTAACTTACTTGCTTCTTTTTGTACATCGGCAATTTGTCCTACCGCTTCAATATTTTTTAATACCCCATCGATATTAGATGGATTAAATATGAAAACTTTAATATTAGAATCTTCTAGAAGCTTCTTCACATCCTCAGGAATGGAGCTAAAGGCAAAAACCACATCAGGAGCTAAATCAATAATTGCTTCTGTATTGGGACCAGAAAAATCCCCCACTACTTTAATCTTTTGTGCCTCTTTGGGATAATTACTATAGTTATCTCGACCAATTACCTTATCCCCTAATCCTAGAGCGAACAGAATTTCTGTATTGCTAGGTGCAACAGATACAATCTTTTTTGGTGCCTTTTTAAAGGTCACTTCATTGCCTAAATCATCAGTAATAGTAAGCGGGTATGTAGTCTCTGTTGTTTGAGCTGTAGTACCTTGTCCTTTTCCTTCTGTTGCATTTCCTTCATTGGTAGTATTAGAGCAAGCTGTCCAAGTAAAAGTTAAAAAAAGAACTGTGATTAGAATAAGTATCTTTTTTAGGTTTTTCATTGAAATTCCTCCTAGTGGTTAATAAATTTGAAAAATAAAAAAACCATCTGCATCTGAGAAGGTTTACACGTTTGAATTACATATTTACTCCTCCCCTCCGTAGGCAAACAATCATTTTTAAGGCAGGTCTTCTGACTCGTGCTTCATTCTCTACTCATCCTTCCCATCTAAAAGACAGTGGTCCCTATGAGCTCGTCCACACTTACAGTAGCGGGGGCTGTAGTGGATTTTCACCATTTTCCCTATTAAGTAGTAACACCCTAAAAAATTATTTTATTTTTCTTGTGATTCGGCTTTATCATATCATAGTTTTTTTTAAAATTCAACGATTTTTTAAGATCAACCTCTTAAAAGGCAATCCCACGTTAGAAATCACTTTCTATTTTGAGATTGCCTTTTGTTTATTTTTCTAGTTTCCCGCCTTCAATGACTACATCATCAGAACTGATATCTTCTCCATAGACAGGAAGTAAAGTTGCCTCATAGGCTTTATGCATGAAGTTTTCTTTTCCTAGTTTTTCAAATTCTTCATTGATCCAATCTGAAAGTTCTGTTTCCCCTTTCTTTATAGCGGGTGCGATCACATCTTGATTTCCTAAAGATTTCATTCCTACTGTAAAGCTTGGATTTTCACTTGCCCAAGCAAATAAAAGAGTATTATCATGGGCTAGGGCAGCCCCTCTTCCATCCTTTAGGGCATTAAAAGCTTCTGTATTTTGGTCGAAGCTAAGTAGTTCAATCTCAGGATAATTTTCTTTAAAATAAAGTTCTGCAGTGGTTCCTTTATTTACAATTAATTTTTTCCCCTTTAATTGTTCTACATCTGTGATCACATTACCATTTGGTGATACTACTCCTAAGGCTACCTTCATATATGGATTTGCAAAATCCACAACTTCTGTCCTTTCCTTTGTTTTTGTGAAATTAGCTAAAAGAATATCTACTTTATTAGATTGTATATATTCTACTCGATTAGCAGCTTCCACTGGAACAAATTCTACCTTAGACTCATCTCCCAATAGATCCTTGGCAAGGCGTTTTGCAATGTACACATCATATCCTTGAAATTCTCCATTTTCATCTATATAACCAAATGGAGGTTTATCTTGGAAAACACCAATTCTGACTTTATCATTTTTCTTTATAGTATCTAGAACAGATGCTTCTGAGGATTCAGATCCTGATTGTAAAGATCGGGCACAACCAACAAATCCTCCTGTGAATAATAAAAGAACCATTATTAAAGCTAAAAATTTTATTTTTTTCATTTTTCTGCACTCCCTTCTTTATCATCAAAATAAAACATATTTAGAAAGCGCTTAGCGCGTTCTGTCTGTGGATTTGCAAAAAACTGCTTCGGACTAGAGATTTCTTGAATCTGTCCATGGTCCATAAATACAATTCTATCAGCCACTGCCTTTGCAAAATCCATTTCATGGGTAACAATTATCATGGTCATCCCTTGTTTTGCTAACTCCAGCATAACATCTAACACTTCTCGAACCATTTCAGGGTCAAGGGATGCGGTTACTTCATCAAATAACATTATCTCTGGATTCATGCATAGAGCCCTAACTATGGCTACTCTTTGTTTTTGTCCTCCTGAAAGTTGCCTAGGATAAGCATTGATTTTTTCTAACAATCCTACCCGCTCTAAGAGAACTTTTGCTTGATTTAAAGATTCTTCTTTTTCTCTTTTTTGCACTTTAGTGGGACCTAATAATATATTTTCTAATATCGTCATATGGGGAAATAAATCATAACTTTGAAATACCATCCCTATCTTTTGACGTACGAGATGCCATTGGGTTTTATCTTGGGTAATCACTTGATCTCCTAGTAAAATTTCTCCGGATTGTATTTTTTCTAGTCCATTAATACATCTTAGTAAGGTACTTTTTCCGCAACCGGAAGGGCCTAAGATTACCACTACTTCTCCTTTGTTTATATTCAGAGAGATATCTGTAAGAGCTTGCACCTCTTCGTATTGTTTATATAAATTTTTAATTTGCAATAATGGTGAAAATCCTTGTTTTCCCAAAACCTCACCTCCCTTTTATTAATCTGGAATCGTATTTGTTTTGTGACTTAAAGTAATTATACATCTTGCCATTTTTTCTCTAGCTTTCGAGAGAGAACAGAGATAGGGTAACAAATAATAAAATATAGAAAGAAGATAAACCCATATACCCATAAAGAAGCAGTAGGATATTCTAAAATAGAGACTTCAATAATTTGTTGGCCAATTTTTAATACCTCGACTACACCAATTAATACTGCGAGAGAGGTCGTTTTAACCATCCTGGTTGCTAAATTAATAGCTCCAGGAATTAATCTTCTTACTGCCTGGGGTATAATAATATAACGATATACCTGAAGATTTGTAAGACCCAAGGCTTTCCCACTTTCCTTTTGATGTATGGGCAAAGAAGTAACAGCTCCCCGTACAATATCACCCATTTCTGCAGTTCCCCAAAGAGTAAACACAAGGGTGCAAATCAATTCTCCATCCAAATGAATATCTAACATTTTAGGAATCCCGAAATAAAAAATAAATAACCATACTAAAATAGGTATAATTCTTACAGCTTCTAAGTAAAATCTTGAAAATATTTTTATAATCTTATTTTTAGAAAGCATAATGATTCCAAAAACAATCCCTAAAATAGTCGCCAAAGCAATAGATACAATGGCAATTCTTATGGTTACCCAAAGACCTATTAATAATCTTTGAAAATTCATTCCTTCTAATAAAACCTTAACGCCCAAATCCTGCATAACGTAACCTCCTTTCCAAGAAGGTAATGAACAAGGATAATGGCAATAACATCATTAAATAAGCAACCACTAACATAAATAATGCCTCATTGGTTTTATAATATAATCCAATTAGATCTTTTGCTACAAACATTAAATCTGATAAGGCCACTGCACTTACTACAGAGGTTTCTTTTAATAAAAAAATTGCATTCCCCCCTATGGATGGGATAGAAACTGCAAGGGCTTGAGGAAATATCACATATCGTGTAAGCTGAAGTTTTGTCAGCCCAATACTAAGGCCAGATTCTATCTGGCTTTTGCTAACAGATTCTAAGCCTCCCCGTAGAGATTCTGCCATATAACTACCTCCTAAAAAGGTTAAACCAATTACAGCAATCACATAAGATTTCATCATAATACCTAATTGAGGTAATCCAAAATATAAAAAGAAAAGTTGGATCAAAAGAGGAGTATTTCTAGACAACTCAATATAAATACTTACAATTCTTTTAAATCCTCTTACCTTATAGTATAAAATCAGACTACAAATCACCCCAACAAGAAAAGAAAGCAAGACTCCCCAAAACCCTAGTTTTAGAGTAAGAAAAAATGCTTCAGTATATAATGGAATGCTCTTCTGAATAAATTCAAAGTCCGTAAAAGACACCTCCTCTTTTAAAAGCCCCTATAAAGATAACTATTCTTATATGTTTTGTATGATTTAATTTTATTTTAAAACATTATATTTGTCAATATTTTTCTTTGTATCTTATCCCTTTCCCTCTAATTAAAAAAAATTCTTGATATATTTAATCAAGAATCCTTTCTATTTTCTTTTTTTTCTTTTTTATCATTCGAATGATAAATTGTTCAAAATCCTCAATAGACTCATTATCATTAAAAATAGTTTCACAATATTTGTTTCTAATGTTCTCTTTAAAATTCTGGAACTGATTTTCCTTTAACTGCCTTTGATTTAACTTGTTATATAAGAATTCTAATTGTTCCAGCTCTTCTTTTAAATTTTGAATGGAAGATAAAGAGTGCATATGATTGATCCGTTTATCTAGCATTTTTTCAATCTCTATTGTATTTGCTTGTTCATTTTTTGTTCCCCTTCTTACATATATGGTATTAGATAGGATATGTTCTCCTTGCCCTATGGAGATAAAAGGTAATTGTTCAGGAATATCTTCTATTAAGACCATTTGAAAATTTTTCCCTTGTAACTTATCATATTTAGAGGAATCAAAACAAAAATTATAGGTTTTGTATTTTAAGGAAGTCGGGACATACCTTTCTATCGTATTTTGAATATCTGCAGGATCCATCAGGGATTCTATCCCTATAGGTTTAAAACCTCCATCTTCATTTTCTGCTATTCCAAAGATAATGATACCTCCCCCACTATTAGCCATGGCTAAAAATAACTTGGACAGCTCCTCTTTATCTATCCATTCCCTTTTAAAATCCACATTGTTTTCTTCTCCAGTAGTAGATTCTATAAAATTTTGAAAATTTTCCTTTGTAGGTTCTGTTATAAGTTCATAAAATAAATCCTTGATTGGTCTTGCACTGTTCTTTATGACAATCACCTTCCAGTTATGTATTAACAGGGTTGTTTATTATTAATATGCCCAATGCTCCTCTTACTATTTAGGAAATTTCTTTATTCATTAATCTAATCCGTTGTGCTAGTTAAAACATAATGGGTACTAAGAATGTTGCCAATAATATAATAAAGGCTCCTCCTAGTCGAGAAGAAATTTGAGCAAAGGGCATTAGTTCCATTCTCTTAGAGGCTGTTAATACTGCAACATCTCCAGTTCCTCCCATATTCGCCATACATAAACCTGCTGTAATGGCTGCTTCTATAGGATAAAATCCTACTAATTTCCCTACCAAAGCTGAACCAATGATTGCTCCAATAACAACCACCAATACAAGTACCAAATAAGATAATGAAAAGGCATCGATGACTTGACCTAAATCCGTATAGGCAATTCCAATTCCCATCAATAATGCGGGGGTAAAGTTTCCGGCAACAAATTGATACCAATTGGCACAGGCATTTTCATATTTTTTTGGTAGCAAATTAAAAACCTTTACAAGGGCTACAGAAATAATCATCCAAGCATAGGGGTGAATATCTAATCCGATAGATGTTTCAAACAAATATCCTATAATGTTTCCTAAAGCAAAGAAACCAGTAGCAATCACAATCCCAATCCCATAATGGGAGATAGAAATTTTTTCATCGGATCTTTCTTCTTCGGTAAAATCATCCTCTACTTCCATTAACTTTCCATTTCCAGTCCATTGAGGCTTCATCTGTCCTAATTTATCTAGGAAACCACCGGCCACAATTGCCATGGCATTTCCTAGGGCAACTGCTGGAACAAGCCTAGATAGAATTTGATCTGATGGAATCCCCAGAGCACTGGAAAATACTTGAGAAATAGGTACTGCTCCAGCTCCCATACCTCCACCCATAATAGGAATTCCTATATAAGCCATAGATTCTCCCGGATACTGACCAAATAATAAACCTACTATAGAAACCAATCCTAGAGCAGCTACCACTCCTCCTAATATACAAGGTAGATATCTAACGGCTGCCTTTACTAATAATTTTTTGCTCATTCCTAGGATAGATCCTGTAATTAAAGCAGCAATATAAAAATCAAGAAAACCTCCATCGGTCATAAAGATTGTAATATTTTCTGAAACTACATCGGGAAGAATGTGAAAATAAACAAGTGCTGCAGAACCAAAAATAACTACAATAGGTCCTCCTCCAAAGAAAGTTTTAACAATGGGGAGATGGTCTCCAATTAATTCTAATAGTGCACCAAAAATCATCAGAAATGAAAAAGCGCCAATCATACCTGTTGGCAATACTCCTAGGGCAATTGCCACCAGTAAAACTGCAGCTAAGATAATGTAATAAGGTAAGCCAATGCCGATTATTTTATAATTACTCATTGAAAATCCTCCCTTTCACCTAAATAATTTATCTTAATACTGTTAAGCTTCAGTATTTAGACCTGCTAAAGAACATCTAAAATACTTTTATCATCTTATGTGGTAACGTTAACAATAACATCTAAATCAATAAGGAAAGAAATGAGGTTGGCAGTCATAGACCACAGCTCTGTGCATAGAAACCAACCCCTTTTTCAATATTTTATAAAGACTAAATTCGATTCACACCTTGTTCTACAGCTTTATCTGCCACTGCCTTTGCTACTATATCGGCTACTCTCTTGTCAAAGGCATCTGGGATTACATACTCTTCGGTTAAATCTTCTTCTTGAATAAGAGAAGCAATTCCATAGGCAGCTGCTACTTTCATTTCTTCGGTAATTTTTCTTGCCCGGACACTTAAAGCCCCTTTAAACAAGCCAGGAAATGCTAATACATTATTGATTTGATTTGGAAAATCAGATCTTCCAGTACCGATTACCCTTGCTCCAGCTTCTTTCGCGTCCTCATAGGAAATTTCAGGGTTAGGATTTGCCATAGCAAAGATGATAGCATCTTTTTTCATCGATTGAACCATTTCCTTTGTAACAACATTTGCTATCGATACCCCAATAAATACATCCGCCCCTACTAAGGCATCCTTTAGACTTCCCTTTTGTTGCTTTCTATTAGTAACTTTAGCAATTTCTTCTTTGTATTTATTTCCTGGAGCTGATCCTTCATAAATCATCCCCTTACTATCGCACATAATAATATCTTGTACCCCAAGATTTAGTAACATTTTTGTAATGGCCATTCCTGCTGCTCCCGCACCATTTACCACTGCTTTAATATCCTTCATTTCTTTTTTTACAATTTTCAAGGCATTAATGAGTCCTGCACAAACTACAATTGCAGTACCATGTTGATCATCATGGAAAACAGGAATATCTAGTTCTTCCTTTAATCTCTCTTCTATTTCAAAACATTTTGGAGCTCCAATATCCTCAAGATTAATCCCCCCAAAGGTAGGGGCAATATGTTTTACTGTTGCTACAATTTCATCTACATCCTGGGTATCTAAGCAAATAGGAAATGCATCTACCCCAGCAAAGGTCTTAAATAATATGGATTTTCCTTCCATTACAGGCATTCCTGCCACACCGCCGATATTTCCTAACCCTAATACCGCAGATCCATCTGTGACTACAGCAACTAAATTTCCTTTTGCAGTATATTTATAAACATTTTCGACATTTTCATTGATTTTCCGACAAGGTTCTGCAACCCCAGGAGTATAAGCGATACTTAAATCATCTCTAGTCTCCACTGGGGCCTTTGAAATAACTTCAATCTTTCCTCTTTTTTCCTCATGCATTTTAAGACTTTCTTCTGAAAAATTCATGATAACACTCCTTTATATTTAATATTTGATTTTATATTACCATATTATTCCCAAAAAAGAACAATACAACAATACATATGATTAAAAAAATAATTCTAGTACTTAACTTCATCTTTTGCATTAAATCCTCCCATTAGATAAAAACAAATTACAACTTCTTATGTCATTCTATTATTAAAACAGGCTGAAAAATGAAAGATTTTTCCGAAAAGAAAAAACCTAGTATTTAGAATCCTATAAATGATTCCATAGCTAGGTTAAATTTAGAATAATCATATTTTTTATTTACAAAAATAGTTTCTGATAGATTACAATAAGCTTGTCCAATTCCATACTCACCTCAATAATTTCTTTACTAAGAGGATGTTTTTTCCCTAAAAGATAGTTCATCCTTTTTTTAAGGATATCTATCTCATATTCTAATTGATCCTCTGAAATTTGCATCTAATCCCCTCCATTTTATCATCTTTTTAGATCTATTGATTATATCCATTGATAAGATAAAAATAAATCTTACTTATAAAAAACCTTATGTTATGTATCAT
>USMD01000004.1 GCA_900555725.1 uncultured Garciella sp.
TTCTGTTTCTCAAAAAAGAAATAATCTTGCAACGTCCTACTTTCCCAGATAGAAGCGGGAGTCTTACGGCAGGTAGTCATCGGATAAAATAAGAATTAATTTCCAAATTTCTATTGACAAGAAGAATAAATAAGAGTAAAATTTATTTAATTTAATGATTTAACATAATAAAGTAATAAATTGATAAACAAATAAAGTGAGGTAGTTTGATGATTTCTAAAAAGTTTATGCCCAACGGAGTAGAAGATGTTCATTTTAATGAATTTCAGCGAAGGGACAGTATGATTCATAAAGTTCAGAAATTATATAAAAGCTTTGGATATCGACAGATTTTAACTCCTACCTTTGAATATTATGACTTGTTTTATGGAATAGAAGGTACGGTGAATATGGATGATATGATTAAAATTATTGATGAAAATGGCAAGATCTTGGTGTTAAGACCGGATGTTACCACTCCCATAGCAAGAATGGTAGCTACCAATTATCATTCCAGTACTGGGCACTTAAAGTTTTCCTATGTTACCAATGTATTTCGAATGAACCATGGAAAGACGGATACCAAAAGGGAGTTTACCCAAGCAGGGGTAGAATATTTAGGAAATAATAAAGTAGAAGCCGATGGAGAAATCATCGCCTTGGCCATAAAAAGTTTGCTAAATTGTGGAATAGAAAATTTTAAACTGGATGATTGTGGAATAGAAAATTTTAAACTGGATGTCGGACAAATAAACTTTTTTAAAGGACTTTTAAAAGAATTCAATCTCACAGTCCAACAGGAAAGGAATATTCGAAATTTAATAGAGAGAAAAAATTTTCCAGAATTAGAAAAAGTGATTGAGAAAATCAGTGGAAGACAGGAATTAAAGGAAGCTATGTTGGCTATGCCCTATCTTTATGGTTCCCCAGAAGAGGTGTTAAAAACAGCTAAAAAATATATTTTAAATGAGCAAATGGAAGAGGCACTAAAAAATGTATCAGAACTTTGTGAGGTTTTATCTGATTACGGGTACAAAAAGTACATTGATTTAGATTTAGGATTAGTAAATCGTCTAGATTACTATACTGGCATTGTTTTTCAAGGATATCTTTTAAATTATGGAAAAGAAGTGTTAAGTGGGGGAAGATATGATCATTTAACCCAACAATATGGTTATAAAAAGGCAGCTACAGGTTTTGGATTAAATATAGATGAGCTTTTAAAGGCCATAAGTAAGGATGAAAATGAAAGCTTTAAATGCTGTTCTGACTACTTAATCCTATATCCAGTGGAATATAGAAAAAGAGGACTTAATTTAGCAGATCAATTGCGAAGAAAAGGATTTGTGGTTGAAACAAATTCCTATACAAAGGATATACAATCTATGATACAGGATTTAAATTATAGAAATATAAAGGAAATCATTCAAATAAAAAAAGAAAAGGAAATACAAATTTATTCTTTGAATCCAAAGAATCATTATAAAACTACTATAGAAGAGCTGCTGAATCAATAAGACTGGCTAGGAGGAATAGAATGGATTATTTAAGTATCGCTTTATCCAAAGGACGATTAGAGGAAATTACCTTTGATAAATTTCAAAAAATGGGATTAACCTTTTTAGATTATTCTCCCAAAAGTAGAAAACTTATCTTTATCAATGAACAGTACAAAATAAAGGTTGTCTTGGTAAAATCAGGGGATGTTACCACTTATGTGGAACAGGGAGCTTGTGATGTCGGCATTATAGGAAAGGATAACTTATTAGAAAATAAACCAGATGTATATGAGATTATGGATTTGGGATTTGGAAAATGCAAGTTTGCAGTAGCTTCCTTAAAGGAAAGAAAACCAGTGGAGAATCGAGTGATACGAGTTGCAACAAAATATCCCCATGTGACCCAAGATTATTTTTATAAAAAAGGGGAAGGGGTAGAAATCATCTATTTAAGTGGTTCAGTGGAATTGGCCCCTATTATGGGATTATCCGATGTAATTGTAGATATTGTGGAAACCGGAACCACCATAAAGGAAAATGGTTTAGAAGTGATTGAAGACATTTGCCCCATTAGTGCTAGACTGATTGCCAATCGAGTGAGCTTTAAAGCAAAGTCATCCAGGGTACAAAAATTGATGAAGGGATTACAGCAAAAATAGAAAGACTAGGAGGATACATTTTATGAGAATTATCGAGATAAAAGATGAAAAAGATAAAAAAATTTTAAAACCTTTTTTCAATCGAAATAACTATGCGTCAGTAGAAGAAATTGATAGAAAAGTAGATGAAATTTTAATACAAGTGCAAAAAAAGGGAGATCAGGCTTTGATTTTTTTTACAGAACAATTTGACCAGGTTCTACTTCAAAACATTAAAGTAAGGGAAAAAGAAATAGAAGAAGCTCTACAGGAAATAGAAGAAGAATTTTTAGAAATTCTACAGGAGGCAAAGGAAAATATTTGGAAATTTCATGAAAAACAAATGCAGAATTCCTGGTTTTTTCATAAAGGAGCGGACATTACCTTAGGACAAAAGATTTCTCCCATAGAGCGAATAGGGATTTATGTACCGGGAGGAAAGGCAGCCTATCCTTCTACAGTCCTTATGAATGCCATTCCTGCTAAGGTAGCAGGAGTTTCCTCCATTGCAATGGTAACTCCACCGGGAAAAGATGGTAAGGTAAATCCTAATATTTTAGCTGCTGCAAAAATAGCTGGAGTAGATGAGATATACAAAGTAGGGGGAGCCCAGGCCATTGCTGCTCTAACTTTTGGAACAGAAAGCATCAAGTCAGTTTCCAAAATTGTGGGACCTGGAAATATCTTTGTAGCCCGGGCTAAGAGAAAGGTCTTTGGGTATGTAGATATTGATATGGTAGCTGGGCCAAGTGAAATTTGTATTATTGCAGATGAAAATGCCAATAAAAAATTTGTTGCAGCGGATTTACTATCCCAGGCAGAGCATGATGAGTTGGCTTCTTCCATTTTAATAACACCTTCTATGGAACTAGCAAAGTCTGTAAGGGAGGAAGTAGAAAAGCAGTTAAATGAGCGAAAGAGAAAAGAAATTGCTCAAAAGTCCATTGAAACCTATGGAGCAATTATTGTAGTAGGATCTGTGCAACAAGCTTTTGAAATAACCAATGAAATTGCACCGGAACATTTAGAAATTCTGCTAAAAAATTCCTTTGAGCATTTGTCTAAAGTGAAAAATGCCGGAGCTATATTTTTAGGTTCCTATTCTCCAGAACCATTAGGGGACTATTTTGCCGGTCCAAATCATACGCTGCCTACCAGTGGAACTGCTAAATTTTCTTCTCCCCTAGGGGTAGACGACTTTATTAAAAAAAGTAGTATCATTTATTATAAAAAAGATGCTCTAGGCGAGGTCAAAGATAAAATTATTACTTTTACCCAAAAAGAAGGATTAGAAGGTCACGGAAATTCCATCAAAGTGAGGTTTTAAATATGAAAGAATTAGTAAAAAAAATATTCGAAATTTCACTCCTTATGTGGTAGATAAGGAACCAGTAAATATGATACTAAATGCCAATGAAAGTCCTTATAATCTTTTCCAAAGTTTAAAAGAACCATTTATGAAGAGGTTAGAAGATACAAATTTAAATAGATATCCTAATACAGATAGTGATGATTTAAGGGAAACCCTTGGAAAGTATTTAGGGGTCCAAAAGGAAAATATCCTATGTGGAAATGGTTCTGATGAAATTATTCAGATCATTATCAATACCTTTGTGAATAAAGAAGATGCAGTCATTATACCAATACCTACCTTTTCTATGTATGGAAATTTTACTTCTATTATGGGAGGAAAGGTGATTGAAGTACCTTCTAATGAGGATTTTCAAATCAATGTAGAGGAAATCATAGCACAAGCTAATGAAAATGCAGCAAAATTGATCTTTCTATGTAATCCTAATAATCCTACAGGCACTTTCATTCCTAGAGAATCTATCCTAAGGATTGTAGAAGAAACCCCTTCCATGATTATTTTAGATGAAGCCTATGGGGACTTTTGTAAGGAAAAAAATCTAGATATTATTGAAAATCCTAGGGTCATCGTACTTAGGACCTTCTCTAAGGCATTTTCCTTAGCCGGGGCTAGATTAGGGTATGGAATTGCCCACAAAGATACGATGAATATTTTATATAGGGTAAAATCTCCCTATAACCTAAATATCTTTTCTCAACTAATAGGGGAAGTGATTTTAGAAAATATAGAGCTTGTAGAAACCACCATAGACAAAATTATTCAGGAAAGGGATCGGGTGTTTCAGGAGTTAAAAGGAATTGACACAATAAAAGTATATCCAAGCAATACCAACTTTATACTGATAAAGAGTAAAAAGGCTCAGGATATTGCAACGAGATGTAAGCAGGAAGGTATAGCCATTCGAGACTACAATGGTCCCCTTTTAAAAAATTATATTCGCCTTTCTATTGGCACTCCCCAGGAAAATAACAAAGTACTTGATGTAATAAAAGGAGTATAGAAAAATGAGAGAAGTAAAAGTGAACCGAAAAACCGCTGAAACAGATATTACCCTTTCCCTACAAATAGATGGTAGTGGAAAGGCCGAAATAGATAGTGGTATTGGATTTTTTGATCATATGTTGATTCTTTTTTCTAGACATGGTTTTATGGATCTTAACTTAAAATGTAAGGGGGATATTGAAGTGGATGGACATCATACCATAGAGGATATAGGAATTGCCCTAGGGCAAGCAGTGAAGCAGGCATTGGGAAAAAAGGAAGGGATTATTCGCTATGCCACCACCTTTACTCCTATGGATGAAACCCTAACCATGGTGTCATTGGATATCAGTGGTCGAGCCTACCTTTACTTAGAAGCTCCTCTTACTAGGGAATATGTAGGAAACTTTGAAACTGAACTATTAGAAGAATTTTTAAGAGCTTTTGCCTATCATGCAGGGATTACTTTACACGTGAAATTGATTCATGGAAAAAATAATCATCATATTATAGAATCTATTTTTAAAGGATTAGGTCGGGCCCTAGATCAGGCAACCACCATTTCACTAAGAATAAATGGAGTATTATCCACTAAGGGAACATTATAAAAAAGGGTTAGGAGGAAAAACAGATGATAGCTATCATAGATTATGGAGTAGGAAATTTAAAAAGTGTTTCTAAGGCATTGGAAAAACTGGGCTTTGAAATCATTATTACCAATGATTTAGAAGAGATCAAAGACAGTAAGGCAATAATTTTACCTGGGGTAGGGGCTTTTAAAGATGCCATGGAGCAGTTGAGAAAACACAACCTAGTGGATTGTATAAGAGATTGTGCGAAGTCAGGGAAGCCTATATTGGGAATCTGTTTAGGAATGCAGATGTTATTTGATAAAAGTTTTGAAGATGGACAGTGGGAAGGCCTAGGACTGCTAAAGGGAGAAATTGTTCCATTAGACAATGGGTTAAAGATACCCCATATGGGATGGAATCAATTAATTCCAGGAACCCCAGATGCTATAGGACAAGGATTAGATGTAGAGTCCTATGTATATTTTGTACACTCTTATTATCTAAAACCACAAAATCCAGAGGATGTGGTGTTTTGGACAGAGTATGGCATAAAGGTTCCTGCAGTAGTACGAAAGGACAATATTCTAGGAATGCAATTTCATCCAGAAAAAAGTGGAAAAACAGGCATGAAACTATTAGAAAACTTTGGGAGTGTTGTAAAATGATGATTATACCTGCCATTGATTTAAAAAATGGAAAATACGTGAGACTTACCCAAGGAAAATTTGATCAAGAAATTATTTATGGAGATCATCCAGTGGAAGTAGCCAAGCAATGGGAGTCTCAGGGTGCCAAATTTCTTCACCTAGTAGATTTAGATGCAGCCCTCTTTGGTATCTCCCAAAATAGAGAGGTCATTGAGAAAATCATCAGTTCCATAAACATCCCTGTACAAATTGGGGGAGGGATTCGTAATATAGAAGCTATAGAAAAGATGGTGCAAGTTGGGGCTGATAAAGTAATTCTAGGTACTTCTGCCCTAAAGGAAAGGGAATTTTTAAAAGAAGCTTTAAAGAAATATGGAGAGCAAATTGTGGTTTCCATTGACGCTAAGGATGGCTATGTAGCATTGAAGGGATGGACAGAGATCAGCAATGTAAAGACATTGAACTTTGCAAAGGAATTAGAAGAATTAGGGGTAAAGACCATTGTTTATACGGATATTGCAAAGGATGGGATGCTATCAGGGCCAAATTTTAAAGAACTGAAAATTTTAAAAGATAATCTTTCATTAGATATCATTGCTTCTGGTGGGATTTCTACCAAAGAAAATGTAATGAAGTTAAAGGAACTAGATGTGGCAGGGGCCATTATAGGAAAAGCTTTATATACAGGAGATATTAGATTAGAGGAACTTAAGAGGGTGTAAAAAATGATTACTAAAAGGATTATACCTTGTCTAGATGTGGATCAAGGGAGGGTCGTAAAGGGCAAAAAATTTCAAAATTTAGAAGATGTAGATGATCCAGTACAATTGGCCAAGTTTTATAGTGAAGCAGGAGCTGATGAATTAATATTTTATGATATTACCGCCTCTAATGAAGAGCGAAACATCTTTATAGATGTTGTAGAAAGAACAGCCCAAGAGGTGTACATTCCTTTTACGGTAGGGGGAGGAATTCGAAGTATTGAAGACTTTACAGCAGTACTTCGGGCAGGGGCTGATAAGGTTTCTATTAATTCTGCTGCGGTAAAAAACCCCAAATTAATTACTGAGGGAGCTTTAAAATTTGGAAGACAATGTGTGGTTTTATCTATGGATATCAAAAGAAATTCCCAAGGAAAGTGGGATGTGTATATCAATGGGGGTAGAGTGGATACAGGAAAAGAAGCGATTGTCTGGGCGAAAGAAGGAGAAAAATTAGGAGCAGGAGAATTGGTGGTAAATAGTATTGATACCGATGGAGTAAAGAAGGGATATGATATTGAAATTACCCGTGCCATTACAGAGGAGGTCAATATTCCGGTAATTGCTTCAGGAGGAGCTGGGAAAAAAGAAGATTTTTTAGAAGTACTTACAGAGGGAAAGGCGGATGCTGCCCTAGCTGCTTCGGTTTTTCACTATGGGAAAATTTCCATCAAAGAATTAAAGGAATATCTGTATCATAACCATGTGTCCATGAGGAGGAATTTTTAATGGATGAAATTTTAAAGGAAATTAAGTTTGATGATAAGGGTTTAGTACCAACCATTGTACAGAATGTGTATACCAATGAGGTACTTATGTTGGCCTATATGAATGAGCAGTCCCTAAAAAAGACTTTAGAAACCAAAACCACTTGGTTTTATAGTAGAAGTAGACAAAAGCTTTGGAATAAGGGAGAAACTTCTGGAAACATTCAGACCGTAAAGGAGCTTTCTTATGATTGTGATGGAGATACTCTTTTAGTAAAGGTCATTCAAAAAGGGAATGCCTGTCATACAGGGAAAAAAAGTTGCTTCTTTCATGAATTCTATAAAGAGGATGTAGAACCAAAAAAGGAAGATATTTTGCAACTTCTTTATAAAAGAATCGAGGGTAGAAAGGCAAATCCAAAGGAAGGTTCTTATACGAACTATCTCTTTCGGGAAGGGCTTGATAAAATCTTGAAAAAAGTAGGGGAAGAAAGCAGTGAAGTGATTATTGGAGCAAAAAACTTAAGTAAAGAGGAAGTGATCTATGAAACTGCGGATCTAATTTATCATATTTTTGTTTTGCTAATAGAATTAGGGATTTCTATAAGGGATATTAAAGAAGAGCTTCTTAAAAGATATAAATAATTTATAAATATAGGCATCTATAAAAATATTTTCATAGGTGCCTTTTTTATTCTATAGCAAAGGAAAATATTAGTAAAACATTTTACGGAAAAATAAAAGCATAAATCCAGCAGTTGTACGTTCAGCTAGTGGAAGAGCACAGCTAGATATTTTATAAAATCGGATTTCGTCTTTTGGTATATTTTTAAAGCGTTTATAAATTTCTATAGCAGTTTTCCCATTAAATTTAATATAATTTTCTAAAGATTTGAGCTGGTATGCCCCTGTTTGGGCATGAAATTCCTTCATATGTTTATAGGTATCTTTCACAAAGCTTTCATATTGTTTATGATTATCTAACAATCGGATATTGGCATGTTGGGGAATAGTCATATCCTGTATTAAATGAATGATGGATCCTAAATAAAACATGGCACGATGAATGTCTCCTATTTTTATAAAATAAGTAGATTTATGAAAATATTCTTTTGATAAATTCATAGCATTATTTCTTCCATATAAACCTTTTTTGGTATGGGGATTATAGAAATGGTTACTACTTTTAAAATCTTGATCAGCCCATGCGGTTCCTGCATTTATATCTTTTATAAATCTTCGAAAAAATTGATATTCCTTCATATATCTATCATTTCTTAAAATATTTAATGCTTGTAAATTAATATCTTTATGTACTTCGCATTTGGTTTCAATAATCATTTTTTTAAAAGGATTTAAAGCAATGAAGGCATATTGAAGCGTATTTCCATATATAGATTCTAGATTCATTTTTACTTTCCTCCGTATTATTTAAAGATGTTATTATTGCTATTATTTTTTACTAAATCCAATAAATTTATCAATGGGAAAATATAAAAAATTCAAAAAGAGATTAAAGGAGGCATAGATGTTTTATGGAGCGGTAACTTAAGTCTTTCTTTTCTATTTTTAAGAAATGAGCAAAATATAGACTTCTTCAATGACAGGGATGGAACATATCAGCAATTCATTTTAATGAAAAAATTCTAAAGCTTGAAAAACTCCCTATGATCAAACAATTCAAGCTTTTTAGCAGATTTTTCATTTTTATATCTTTTTGAAATATAAAAATAGGGATTGGAGGGGACAAAGTCCCCTGTTGATTTATGAGGGTGTTCAAACTGTTTACAGCGATCGATGATGATAGAATAGATAGGTTATTTATTCTAGATTAGCTCTATTACTCCACAGGCAAGTCTTTTTCCAGCGGCTCCAGCAGGTTGACTGCGATAATCATCGGGATTTTCATGGATAATAATAGCTTTTCCAATCACTTGATTTACTGTGAATTTATTGGTGAAAAAGTGCATACTGGCATTTCCGCTATTAGAAAAAAGCACTGGAAAGTCTCCAGGATGATTTCCATGGGGTTGATTATAGGGATTCCAGTGTTCTCCTGCTGCTTGAAAAGGATCATTGGGATCTCCGATTTCACAGGTTCCATTTTCATGAATATGAAATCCATGGGGTCCTATAGGTGGCTGATTTCCCATTGCTGGTCTATAGGGAGGGAGGCCAGAAACATTGACACTTACCATGGTACCTCCTGGAACATCTTGAAAGGTTACTATACCCCGAATGGTTGGTGCTAAAGGTCCCCCATTGATATAGGCAATAGCTCTGTTTAGAGAATCCATAAATATATCACCTCGTTAATTTTAATATTCAATTTATCATATGGAAATAAGAAGAAATAAGTGAAGGATTTCCATAAATTTTTCCTGATTCTATAATAACCTGTAAAAAAAAATTACAATTTATCGACAAAAAGTGATAGAATATTTAATTAGGGAAAAATAAAAATAATAAAAAATATCATTGTAATAGAATTTTAAAAAGAAAGAGGAAAAACTATGGAACAAGTAAGAAAAGATATTCGAAATATTGCAATCATTGCCCATGTAGATCATGGTAAAACTACCTTAGTGGATCAATTGTTAAGACAAAGTGGTACATTTAGGGAAAATCAAGTAGTACAAGAAAGGGTTATGGATTCTAACGATATAGAAAGGGAAAGAGGAATTACCATTCTTTCTAAAAATACTGCTGTTCGATATAAGGATACAAAAATTAATATTGTAGATACCCCAGGACATGCTGATTTTGGTGGGGAAGTAGAACGGGTATTAAAAATGGTTAATGGAGTTATCTTAGTAGTAGATGCTTTTGAAGGTCCAATGCCCCAAACCAAGTTTGTATTGAAAAAGGCTCTGGAATTAAAATTACCTGTTATTGTATGTATCAATAAAATAGATAGACCAGAAGCAAGGCCCCAAGAGGTAATCGACGAAGTATTAGATTTATTTATCGAATTAGATGCTAATGAAGATCAATTGGACTGTCCCTTTGTCTTTGCTTCTGCGAAGGAAGGCACAGCCTCATTAGATGCTAATAAACAAGAAGAGAACATGAAGGCATTATTTGAAACGATTATCAAATATATTCCTGCCCCAAAGGGAGACTTTGAAGGTCCAACCCAGGTGTTAATCTCTACTATTGACTATGATAACTATGTAGGAAGAATTGGAATTGGTAAAGTGGAACGGGGCTCTATAAAAGTAAATGAAGAGGTAACCATTGTAAATGAGGATACACCAGATGTGCATAAGAAGGTAAGAATTACCAAATTATATGAATTCGAAGGATTAAATCGTGTAGATGTAAAGGAAGCAAAGGTAGGAAGTATTGTGGCGATTATGGGAATAGAAGATATAAGTATAGGAGATACGGTTTGCGATGTAGAGCATCCTGAACCTCTACCCTTTGTAAAAATCTCTGAGCCTACACTAGCAATGACATTTTCCGTCAATGATAGTCCTTTTGCTGGACAGGAGGGAAAATTTGTAACCTCAAGACAATTAAGAGAAAGATTATTTAAGGAATTGCAAACAGATGTAAGTCTTAGGGTAGAAGAAACAAATAGTACAGATTCTTTTAAAGTATCAGGAAGAGGAGAACTTCATTTATCTATTTTAATTGAAAATATGAGAAGAGAAGGATATGAATTTCAAGTATCTAAACCAGAAGTATTATATAAAGTAATCAATGGGAAAAAACATGAACCAATGGAGCTCGTTACCATTGATGTACCAGAAGAATTTGTTGGTTCTGTCATTGAAAAGTTAGGAAGTAGGAAGGGTGAAGTGATCAATATAAAGCCTTCCAAAGGTGGATACACTAGATTAGAATTTTCTATTCCTTCTAGAGGTCTTATTGGTTATCGTTCTGAATTTATGACCGATACCAAGGGAAATGGAATTATGAATTCTATTTTTAATGGTTATGAATCTTACAAGGGAGATATTTCTACAAGATCCCAGGGATCATTAATTGCCTTTGAAGCAGGAGAAGCAGTTACCTATGGATTGTTTAATGCTCAAGAAAGGGGAACTCTATTTATAGAACCAGGTACAAAGGTATATGAAGGTATGATTGTAGGGGAAAATTCTCGCACAGGAGATATTGAAGTAAATATATGTAAGAGAAAGCAGCTTACCAATGTTCGTGCTTCTGGTTCCGACGATGCATTAAAATTATCTCCTCCAAGAATTTTAAGCTTAGAGGAGGCACTAGAATTCATTAATGATGATGAATTAGTAGAGATCACTCCCAAAAGCATTCGAATGAGAAAAAAAATCCTGGATACTAGCAAAAGAAAAAAAGCAAATAGCAGAAAATAAAAATGTTGGTAAAGAGGCTGTTGCAAAATAAATCAAGACTAAATGAAAAAAGCCATAGATGTTTCATGGAGCAGCGAAATGAAGACATCTATGGCTATATTTTATTTGTATGTTCTACGATAGCCTTCTTATTATTGCTTAGATTATGGAAAAAAGGGAATACTCCAGAGAAAAGGTGAAATATCATTGAAAAATATAAGGGTAGATGATAAAATGTTTTCATATAAAGGAGGAATGAACAATGGTGAAAGTAAGATTTGCACCTAGCCCAACGGGTTATTTACATATCGGAGGACTCCGAACAGCATTATATAATTATCTTTTTGCGAAAAAGAATAATGGACAAATGATTTTAAGAATCGAGGATACCGATCGAAATAGATTTGTAGAAGGAGCCATAGAAGGACTAATTCATTCTATGAATTGGGCAGAAATCTTTCATGATGAAGGAGCTTTTATTGAGGATGGGAAAGTAGTACAAAAAGGGGACAAGGGTCCTTATATCCAATCTGAGAGGTTTTCTATTTATCAAGAATATATTCAGAAGCTTTTAGACAATGGCTGGGCTTATTATTGCTTTTGTTCTAAGGAAAGATTAGACCATCTAAGGGAAGAGCAAAAGAAAAGAGGAGAAAATTTTAAATATGATGGATATTGTAGAAATCTTACCAAAGAGCAAGTGCAGGAAAAGTTAAACGCAGGGGAAGAATATGTGATTCGATTAAAATTACCTAAAAATCGAATGGTTGCCTTTGATGATGTGGTAAGGGGGCATATTGAGATCAATACCGAAGATTTAGATGATCAGGTATTAATCAAATCCGATGGTTTTCCTACCTATCATTTTGCAGTTGTTGTGGATGACCATTTAATGGGGATTACTCACATTATAAGGGGAGAAGAATGGTTGCCCTCTACTCCTAAACATATCCTTTTATATGAAGCTTTCGGATGGGAATCTCCTAAATTTGTACACCTTCCCAATATATTAAACCAAGATCATAAAAAGCTAAGCAAACGCCAAGGAGATGTAGCAGTAGAAGACTTTAAGAAAAAAGGCTATTTACCGGAAGCTTTGGTAAATTTTATAGCTCTTTTGGGGTGGAGTCCTAAAACAGGTCAGGAAATACTATCTATGGATGAATTAATCGATTCCTTTGATTTAGAAAGGGTAAATAAATCAGGAGCGGTCTTTGATATTAATAAGTTAAATTGGATGAATGCCCATTATATTCGGGAAGCTTCTGTTGACAGAATTACTAAACTTTCCATTCCTTATTTATTAGAGTCTGGTTACATTACCCAAGAAGATATGGAAAACCGCTACCAATGGATAGAAATGATGATAGAATCTATAAAAGATAAAGTACAATATTTATTACAAATCCCAGAGCAAGCAGAACTTTTCTTTAAAAATGAAATTATCTTAGAGACTGAAGAATGTAGAGAAATTTTACAGGGAGAGCAGGTACCTGTTTTACTTGAAACTTTTAGAGAAAAAATAAAAGGAATTGAGACACTAAATCCTGATTCTGCAAAAAAGTTGGTGAAGGAAATTCAAAAAGAAAAGGGAATCAAGGGTAAGAGCTTATATATGCCTATTCGTATTATGCTTACTGGTCAAATGCATGGGCCAGATCTAATGAAGATCATTGCTGTACTAGGAAAAGATAGTATTTTAGAACGACTTAACTATATTGAAAATCATTATCTATTATAAAAAGAGGCTAAAGCCTCTTTTTATAATGTTAAATGAAAATGTTGAATTTAGGCTATTTCCTCAACTGTAAATTAGGAGGTATAAATTTTAGAAAAAAAGTTTATATTCTAATATGATTTATTTAATAAAAAGAGTCATAGATATCTTCATAAAGAAGTAACCAGAAAAGTCTTTAGTAATTATTTTTTAAATCAATAAATAAAAATGCAAAGCAACGACTTGGCAGTGGACAGTTATCATATCCAGATTTACTACTGCCATTTGGACGAGCTTGTATTTTATTTATTGCTTAAGAATAAAAATATACTTGTGCAGCAGTGAATGAAGATATTTATGACTCATAGTATTTATGGATTTTTAAGAAACATCTTTTTATTAGTGATTAAATGCGCTAACCTTTGATTTTTCTAATACTTTTACAATTGCAGAGGAGATCACAGCATCTACACCATGGTGTAGAATAGAGCCAACCCCAGTGATGATTAAAAGATTATAAACATCTACGCCCACAAAGGGAATCACAATAAGGGCTTCTAATAACCCATGGATAGGGGCAGTAATAGTAGCTACTTTTCCAAAGGACATTTCCTTTTGAAGTAACTTGGCTCCTATTACCCCGACAATTACATGCATAAAGGCTCTTGCTGCAATGATAGGTCCTAGGCTAATAAAAAATCCTAGACAGGATCCCAGTCCTACCAAGATAGCTACTTGTGGTCCTAAAAACATAGCAAGAAACATAGGTACATGAGATCCTAAAGTAGCGCTAAAGGGTGGAATAACTACTTTTAAAAATACAGCTGAAGGAATCATAATTGCTAGTGCGGTTAATAGGGCAGTAATGGTTAATTTTTTTGTAGTCATATAAAAACCTCCTAGATTAAATTTTAATATCATCTTAACAGATGTATATACACTTGTCAATATATAGACAAGAAGAAAGTAGTAAACCCTTTACTTCATATAATTACGGGAATATTGTCTATTGCATTAAAAAATAGAAAGATTATAATATACACATAGGTAGTAATTCTATCATATATAAATAGGAAATTATTTATTTCTTTTTAGAATAAAGTTCAAGGAGGGAATGTAGCATCTTTGATGCGAATATTATGAAGAATTTATTTCATATAGGTATTGATATAGGATCTACTACTATAAAAACAGTTGTTTTAAATAGCAAAGAAAATATCATTTATAGTAGATATGAAAGACATTATGCGGATATTAAAAAAAAGTTAAGGGAAATCCTTCAAGGGGCATATAATCTTTTAAGGAATTCCCAATTGACCGTTACCATTACCGGGTCTGCTGGTATGGGAATTGCTAATACTTTGGATATTCCTTTTACCCAGGAAGTAGTTGCCTCTTCTAAGGCAATAAAAACTTATTATCCCCAAACAGATGTGGTCATCGAATTAGGTGGTGAAGATGCAAAAATCACCTATCTAAAGGATGGAGTGGAACAAAGAATGAACGGTACTTGTGCCGGTGGAACAGGTTCTTTTATTGATCAGATGGCTTCTTTAATGAAGGTAGATACAACACAATTAAATGAATTAGCAAAAAATTATCATACAATTTATCCTATTGCTGCAAGATGTGGGGTTTTTGCTAAAACAGATGTACAGCCTCTTATTAATGAAGGGGTTGCTAAGGAAAATATTGCAGTATCTGTGTTTCAGGCCATTGTAATTCAAACCATAAGTGGTCTTGCCTGTGGACGCCCTATTAGGGGAAATGTAGCTTTCTTGGGAGGACCTTTATATTTTTTATCAGAATTAAGAAAAAGATTTGTAGAGGTATTACAGTTAAAAGAGGAACAGGTTATTTTTCCTAAAAATGCTCAACTTTTTGTGGCCCTTGGAGCTGCTTTAGCTTCTATGGAAGAAAAACCTATTTCTTTCCAATCTCTAATGGATAAAGTAGAAGCGCTAGATACTTCAACCATTATTGAAACCACAAGATTGGATCCTCTTTTTGAAAATGAAAAAGAGTACCAAGAATTTAGAAATAGACACGAAAAAAATGCAGTAAAAAGAAAAGACTTAAAAGACTTTGAAGGAGAATGCTTTTTAGGGATTGATGCAGGATCCACAACGACAAAGGTAGCTCTTATAGATAAAGAAGGTACACTTTTATACACCCATTATGGAAGTAATCAGGGAAGTCCTTTGAAATCTACTATAGACATTTTAAAGGAGCTATATTCCATACTGCCATCTAAAGCTAAAATAGTCAATGCAACGGTCACAGGATATGGAGAAGGCCTATTAAAGGCTGCCTTAAAAGTAGATATCGGAGAAATCGAAACGGTAGCTCACTACAAAGCAGCAGAGTTTTTTTGCCCAGGAGTAGATTTTATATTAGATATTGGTGGCCAGGATATGAAATGTCTAAAAATCAAAGATGGTATTATTGATAGTATTAAATTAAATGAAGCCTGCTCTGCAGGATGCGGTTCTTTTTTAGATACTTTTGCAGAATCTCTTGGTTTAAGTATTGGCGAGTTTGCAGCAGAGGCTTTAACCGCTAGGTCCCCAGTAGATCTTGGATCTAGATGTACTGTTTTTATGAATTCTAGAGTAAAACAAGCTCAAAAAGAGGGGGCTAGCATAGGGGATATTTCTGCAGGACTATCCTATTCTGTCATAAAAAATGCTTTATATAAAGTAATTAAAATTAGAAACCCTAAAGAATTGGGAGAAAAAATTGTCGTACAGGGGGGCACCTTTTATAATGATGCAGTTCTTAGAAGCTTTGAAAAATTAACAGAAAGACAAGTGATCAGACCGGATATTGCCGGATTAATGGGAGCCTTTGGAGCAGCTTTAATTGCAAGGGAAAGATATCAAGAAGGGTATGAAACAATCCTATTAAATGAACAGCAGTTAAATAATTTCGACATTAAAACCAATGTAGCCAGATGCGGGTTGTGTGCCAATAATTGTTTGTTAACTATAAATCGTTTTGGCAACGGAGAAAAATTTATTTCAGGTAATAGATGTGAAAGGGGAGCAGGAAAGCAAAAGAGAAATAATACTCTTCCCAACTTATTTCAATATAGATATGATAAGGTATTTCAATATGAGCCTTTGCCAGAGGAAAAGGCCAAAAGAGGGACTGTTGGTATACCAAGAGTCTTGAATATATATGAAAATTATCCGTTTTGGTTTACCTTCTTTACGAAATTAGGATTTCGAGTGGAATTATCCGATAGATCCTCTGCCAAAATCTATGAAAAGGGAATTGAAACCATCCCTTCAGAGTCCGTATGTTATCCGGGGAAATTGGTTCATGGGCATATTATGAATCTTGTGGAAAAGGGTATTAAATTTATTTTTTATCCGTGTATTACCCACGAGCAACAGGAGGATGCTGGGGCAGACAATCATTTTAATTGTCCTATTGTACAATCCTATCCAGAGGTAATTAAGAACAATATGGATGTTTTACGGGAAAAAGATATTTTATATATGAAGCCATTTTTACCTTACGATGATAGAGAGAAAATGGCTAAAAGGGTATATGAAGAGTTTAAAGGTTTTTATATTAGTAAAAAAGAAATAAAAGAAAGCATACAAAAAGCCTATAGGGAGCAAGACAAATTTAAGAAAGATATTCAAAAAAATGGGGAAGAAACCTTAAAATTTATGAGAAAAAATAATTTAAAAGGAATTGTATTGGCTGGAAGGCCTTATCATATCGATCCCCAGATTAATCATGGGATTCCGGAAATGATTAATTCATTAGGATTAGCTGTTTTAACAGAGGATTCTGTAGCTCATTTAGGAAAAATAGATAGATCTTTACGGGTAGTAGATCAATGGGTTTATCATACAAGGCTTTATAGAGCAGCAAGTTTTGTAGCCCAACAAAAAGATTTGGAATTGGTCCAATTAAATTCTTTTGGCTGTGGGCTAGATGCGGTTACCACCGATCAAACGGAAGAAATTTTAAAAGGAAACTCTAAAGTATATACAACCATAAAAATAGATGAAGGAAATAATCTAGGAGCTGCCCGAATTAGATTACGTTCTTTAAAGGCTACTATGTTAGAAAGGGAAAAGAATGGTATAGAGCTTAAGAAAATAGATAACAAGTATAGAAAAGTGAAGTTTACTGAAGAAATGAGAAAAACCCATACCATTTTAGCACCAGAAATGTCACCAATGCATTTTCAATTTTTACAGGAAGCCATACAGGAATCCGGTTATAATGTGGTGGTATTGCCATCAGAGGATAGAGGTGCTGTAGATGTAGGATTAAAATATGTAAATAACGATGCTTGCTACCCTGCAATCCTTGTTACAGGACAGTTAATAGAAGCTTTACAATCAGGAAAGTATGATATCAATAATACTTCTTTAGTAATTACCCAAACAGGGGGAGGTTGTAGAGCTACCAATTATATAGGGTTTATTAGAAAAGCATTAAGGGATGCCGGTTTTGAACATGTTCCTGTGATTTCCATTAGTGCCAATGGAATTGAGCATAATCCAGGATTTAAGTATAGCTTAGGAATGTTAAATAAGATCATGATGGCTGTAATCTATGGAGATACCCTAATGAATGTATTATTTAGAGTAAGACCTTATGAAAAAATTAAGGGTTCTGCCAATGCTCTATATGAAAAATGGGTCAAAATATGCTTAGAATCCTTGAAAAAGGCAGATAGAAAAACCTTTAAAGAAAATATAAATCGTATGGTAAAAGAGTTTGATGAATTGGAAATTATCAATGAAGTGAAGCCAAAGGTTGGTTTAGTAGGAGAAATTCTTGTAAAATTCCATCCTACTGCCAATAATAATGTAGTAGATATTGTAGAAAAAGAAGGAGCAGAGGCAGTAATGCCAGGCCTTACAGATTTCTTCCTATATTGCGCTTATAATACTGACTATAAGTATAAAAAAATAAATGGAAGTAAAAAAGGACAACTTTTAGGAAAGTTTGCTATTCAAGCAATGGAATTTTATCGAGGTGTCTACAGAAAAGCAATCCAAAAGAGCAAAAGATTTATGGTACCTAGTCTTATACAAGAGATAGCAAAGGGAGCTTCTAGGGTTGTTTCCCTAGGCAATCAAACAGGAGAAGGTTGGTTTTTAACAGGAGAGATGGTTGAACTAATTGAAAGTGGAGTAAAAAATATTATTTGTATGCAGCCCTTTGCTTGTTTACCAAATCATGTAACTGGAAAGGGAATCATTAAGGAGTTAAAAAGAATCTATCCTGGTACTAATGTCGTTGCCGTAGATTATGATCCAGGGGCCAGTGAGGTCAATCAATTAAATAGAATTAAACTTATGATTTCTACCGCCTTTGAAAATATAAAGGAAGAGAATCCATCCAAGGAATCCCCAAAATCCTATGAAGATAAGGAATGCAGGGAAGTTGAAGGATATTAAAAATAAAACAAAAGGCTCCTTTCTTTGTCCTTAGAAAGGGGCTTTTATCATAAGAAACTATTTATCAATTAATTTCTTTTCAAATTCCTCTACCATTTTTTTAGTCATTAATCCTCCTATGGGGCCACCTACTGCGCCATTTAATCTGGAAGATTGATTCCCTTTATATTCTTTACTCAGTTTTAAACCAATTTCATTTGCAAATTCTACTTTCATTTTATCCAGTGCTTCTTTCGCCTCTGGAACTAAAGGTCTCCTGCTCATATTTACACCTCCTATTTTTATTAGTTTCATTCTTTTTTAATGAAAATATACTTAAAAATAATTTGACTTAGATATTTTTGTATGGAATAATGGCTTGTTTGTATATAATAAGGAAATGAAAGGAGTGTTTGAAAAGTGATGAAACACAAATTTACGAATCGTTTGATTGATGAAAAATCTCCTTATTTATTGCAACATGCCTATAATCCAGTAGATTGGTATCCTTGGGGAGAAGAAGCCTTTGAAAAAGCCAAAAGAGAAGATAAATTAATATTTCTTTCTATTGGCTATTCCACCTGTCATTGGTGCCATGTGATGGAAAGAGAGTCTTTTGAAGATGAAGAGGTAGCTAGTATATTAAATGAAAATTTTATCTCTATTAAGGTAGATAGGGAAGAAAGACCAGATTTAGATACTATTTATATGACTTTTTGTCAAGCAATGACTGGACAAGGGGGGTGGCCCCTTACAGTACTTTTAACACCGGATAAAAAGCCTTTTTATGCAGGAACCTATTTTCCAAAGGAAGACAGGGGAAACTTAATAGGATTAATGAGCTTATTAAAAAAAGTTAGTGGGCTGTGGAGGGATAGAAGAGAGGATATCCTAAATTCTAGTGAAAAAATAGTAAAAGCCATAAAAGATTATGCAGAGCATAAAGAGCAGCAAGGGATAGAGAGTTATGTGTTAGGGGAAGCCTATGATTATTTCAAAGGAAACTTCGATGAAAACTATGGTGGATTTGGATATGCTCCTAAATTTCCTACTCCTCATAATTTAAGATTCCTATTGAGATATTGGTATTTAAAAAAGGACAAAAGAGCTTTAGAAATGGTAGAAAAAACTTTAAAAAACATGTATACAGGAGGCATTTATGATCATATTGGATATGGATTTTCAAGATATTCCACCGATATAGAATGGTTAGTACCTCATTTTGAAAAAATGTTATATGACAATGCCCTCTTAGCAATGACTTATTTAGAAACCTATCAAGTGACAGAAAATGAGTTTTATAAAACGGTAGCAGAGGAGATCTTTACCTATGTCCTAAGGGATATGACCCATTCTGAAGGAGGGTTTTACTGCGCAGAAGATGCAGATTCTGAGGGGGAAGAGGGTAAATTTTATCTCTGGACAAAGGATGAAATACTAGAAGTATTGGGAAAAGAAGAGGGAGAGATATTTTGTAAAATATTTGATATTACAGACCTTGGTAATTTTGAGGGGAAAAACATTCCAAACTTAATCGATCATGGATTCATCGAGGAAAAGAATCGAGAACGAATTCAAAAATGGAAAGAAAAGTTGTTTCAAGCTCGAGAAAAAAGAGTCCATCCTTACAAGGATGATAAAATACTTACCTCTTGGAATGCTATGATGATAGCGGCTTTGGCAATGGGAGGAAGGACATTGCAGAAGCAAGAATATATAAAAGCAGCGCAACGAGCCTTGAATTTTATACTAAAAAATATGAGAGATTCGAATGGACGTTTGTACGCCCGTTTTCGAGATGGACAAAGGCTTTACTCAGGATATTTAGACGACTATGCTTATCTCGTATGGGCATGTCTTGAGCTGTATGATGCTACTTTTGAATTCCATTATTTACAATTAGCAAAAGAGCTAAATAAACAAATGCTTGATTTATTTTGGGACAACGAAAATGACGGTGGGTTATTTTTCTATGGAGAAGATGCAGAAGAATTATTATTTAGACCTAAAGAAATTTATGATGGGGCAACTCCCTCTGGAAATTCTATCGCTACCATGAATTTTTTAAGATTAGCGAAACTGTTTGGAGATCCAGAATTGGAAAACTATGCTCAAAAACAATTTCAATATTTTGGACAAAGTGTCAATAGTAGTCCTATGTCTCATATTCAATTTCTTATAGCCTATATGTTCTCTATGAGTCCTACTAAGGAAATTGTAGTGATAGGGAAGAAAGAAAGCGCCAGAACCCAAGGAATGATAAAAATTCTTCAACAAAGATTTCTCCCTCAAACAGTGGCAATTGCAGCTTTTGAAGGAGAAAACAAAGAACAAATAGATGAAGAAATTGATTTTATAAAAGATCAAAAAATGATAAAGGGAAAAACTACAGCATATATCTGTGAAAACTTTTCTTGTAGACAACCTATAACGGATATAGAAGAATTTGAAAAAAATCTAAAATGAACAAAATGAAAGAAGCTATGATAAAAAGAATGATGATTCGATAGAAAAGTTATAGAGTAGCGGATAAAGATATTTATGACGATATACAAAGATTCAGTCTAGTATCTATTACAATAGTTTTTTTATTTGAGGAAATTGCATCATTGATTTATCAAACACAATCATTTATATCTAGAATATAATAGGATAGTCACATACAGTATTGAAAAAAATCTTATTTATGCAACTTCCTCATTTGTTGAGAATATCAACAAAATTTTTTACTATTCTTGCAGTGAGTCCCCATATTACATAGTCTTTATATTTATAAAAGTACACGGGATATTTTCCCTTATAAAATTTATAATCCCTTCCGTTGGGCAAAAGATGATAGGGAAAATCTTTAGAAGGACAGGGATGGGTTTCAATGCAATATTCCAAAGGAAGATTTTCCATAAAAAAATGAATAGGTACAGTAAATAACTGCTCTACTTCTGCACGGTTAAACTCCATATTTTCTATTGTGACATTATGCAAAAGAGCAGCAAAGGGGTAGATAAAATCATTATAATGGGTGCTAATAGGAGGTAATTCTCCGATGATTTTTATTTTCTTTTGGGGAATGCTTAATTCCTCCATTGTCTCCCTTATAGCTGCTTTTTTAAAACTTTCACCAAGCTCTCTTTTTCCTCCTGGAAAGGAGATTTCCCCTGGCTGTCTTCTTAACTTACTGGAACGTATCTCAAATAATAGATGGAAAGTTCTATCTATTTTCATAATGGGTACAAGGATAGAATAATAGCGATAAAAGGAATCCAATCTATTAGAATTTTTCTTTATTTTATTGTATATGATATCTATATCCATAAAAACCACCTTTTGTAAAGAATATTTATTATTTATTATACTATTTAAGAAGCTCCGTTAAACAAAATAATAATGGAAAGATTATTTTTAGCATAGTATTTTATGGATGAATATAAGGATGATATAAAAATCTATGTTATCGTTGTTTATACCCTGTTTCCCCAGCAACGGTGTAACTCCTTCCTGTAGTGATATTGGGGTATTAGAAATGATTCCAGGAGTAATAGGCTGTATTCAAGCTTTGGAAGTAATAAAAGTAATTGTAGGTTTTGGAAAGCCCTTATATGGACGAATGTTATATTTTGATGGGACAGATTTAGAATTTCAGGAATTTGAATATGAAAAAGTAGAGGATTGTCCCTTATGTGGCAAAAATTCTATCATAAAAGATTTATAGGACAATACGAAATAAAATGTAAGCCTAAGATTGTCATTGATAAGGAAGGATAAACTTTTTAAAATTTATTCTTGATTTTATCTATAAATTTTGCTAAAATAAACTTATCATTTGATTGCGGGTATAGCTCAGTGGTAGAGCCTCGGCTTCCCAAGCCGGTTACGGGAGTTCGATTCTCCTTACCCGCTCCATTTTTATATATAGGGGACGTTAACTCAGCTGGTAGAGTGTCATCTTGACGTGGTGAAAGTCATAGGTTCGAGTCCTATACGTCCTACCAAGCAGCTTCTTTTTTAAGAAGTTTTTTTATTTTTTGTGTAATTCTAGTTCATTTGTTATAATGAATATAAATTCTTGTGATATAGAATATAAGGGGAGTGGCTTGATTGAATATTTATTCTTGGAATGTAAATGGAATCAGAGCGATTCAAAAAAAGGGCTTTTTAGATTGGATATCAGAAGAACAACCGGATATATTATGTCTACAAGAAACTAAAGCTCATGTGGAGCAATTAGAGGAAGAGCTATTACATATCGAAGGATACCATGCATATTTTAGTGAAGGGGAGAGAAAGGGCTATAGTGGTGTAGCTACCTATACAAAAGAAAAGCCCCTTTCTGTAAAATATGGTATTGGTATTGAAAAATTTGATCGGGAAGGTAGGATATTGATTACGGAATACCCTAATTTTATCCTACTAAATATCTACTTTCCCAATGGACAAAAAGATGATGAGCGTCTGCAATATAAAATGGAATTTTATGATGCCATCCTTGATTATTGTAATGAATTGAAGGTTCAAGGGAAGAATCTGATTATCTGCGGGGATTATAATACGGCTCATACAGAAATGGATATTAAAAATCCTAAGGCAAATGAAAAACGCTCTGGATTTTTGCCTATAGAAAGACAATGGATCGATAAATTTATAGAAAATGGTTATATTGATACCTATAGATATCTTCATCCAGAAGTAATAGAATATTCTTGGTGGAGTTATCGATTTAAAGCTAGGGAAAGAAATGCTGGTTGGAGAATTGATTACTTTTTTGTTTCTAATAATTTTATAGATAAAGTTGTAGAAGCAAAAATTCTTATCAATATTATGGGTTCGGATCATTGTCCTATAGTGTTATCTATAAGAAATGAAAATTAAAAAGACATTTGTCAAATGAGATATGTTAATGTAAATAAAGGAAGGAAAATGATTACAGAAGTCTGGGAAATATATTCCTAATAATCTATAAAAATTACTAAATTATTCTCCTTGAAAAAAGAATTTTTCTCTGCTAAAATAAAAATAAATCAAAAACTGTTGACATAATCCTGAGATGTTCGAAATGATCCCTATTATTTTGAACCTACATCATAAAAACGGGAGTTCGGGTTTTAAAATGGATGTTAGGCCATCTTCGAATGGAAGACAGAAGTTTTAAATAGAACACCCACCTAGTTAAGGCTAGGTTGTCAAAATTATAGGGGACGGCATTTTGGGTAAGTAATACCTCCAATAGGAGGTATTTTTTTTGTTTAACTGAATACATATTAGATGAATAGCCTTTATTAATAGGAGGAGTTATATCTTGGGAAGGAAAAAGAGGAAAACACTAGGAATAAAATTTTATGTCATACTTTTTCTTTTCCTTATATTCATTCTACTTATGTCATTCAATAAACTTTTTCTAGATACTCCCCAATATAGTATTAAAGACATATCTTCAACATCCTTAGAAAAATATTTCAATCTAGAAAAAAGATATACTATCTATTGGTATTATTTTGCGGCAATGGATGACTTAGGAAGAAAGATGGAAAAGACAGATAACGATAAAAATTATGATAAACTCATTTCCCTTTACCAGTCAAATGGCAAAGATATTGAAAAAGCACTATCGGACTTTGGGGGTAGAAGATATAAAAAGGATATATTAAAAAAGGTAAAACAATTTGAACAAATAGATCGAGTGTATCGAAATAAAATCTTTCCTCTACCTAAGGAGATTTCCTATGAATACGATGATACTTGGGGAGCAGACCGTACCTATGGAGGAGAAAGAGCCCATGAGGGTACAGATATTATAGCAGATAAGGGGATACCGGTTGTATCAGTGGGAGAAGGGGAAATTACAAATATTGGCTGGAATGAATTAGGGGGCTGGAGAATCGGAGTTATGGGTCAGGACGGTATTTATTATTATTATGCTCATTTAGATAAATATAAAAAGGATATAGAAAAGGGACAAAAGGTAGACAAAGGAGATATTTTAGGCTATGTAGGAAATACAGGCTATGGTCCAGAGGGAACCAGTGGAAAGTTTGTTGATCATTTACATTTTGCAATGTATGAAAAGGATATTGCAGTGAACCCTTATCCTTTTTTAAAGGCTTGGGAGTAATTAACTCCTTTGATTTATTCTACAATAATATTTATATTTCTCAAGCGTAAAGACTCTCGCTCTTGCTCCACAAGACCTTGACAAATATAAATACTACTGTATTGGGTAGTTAAGATGGAAGGATTCTATATGGGCATTTTTATTTGGTGTAGTATAGGGAATTCTTTCATGTTCTAGTTCTAGCTTTGTATAGCTATTTTCAAAATGAAAGCTTGTAAACTGCGCCCCAAAAATTCACAGCTTTTGGTCTCTATTATTTCAAGGATATACTCTTTGATTTGTTCATCACATACTCTATTTTTTTCCTTATCTAAGATTGCAAGAAAGATTATTATAAGGACTTTAGATGATCATTTATGGAATGTAACAAAATCTGTAAAAGAGTTAGGTGTTATGAGATAGAGTTTGATTTATAGAATAAGGAAGCTAAATATTAATAGAAATTAACTTAAAGGATTTTAATATAAAAATTTCAAGTAAAGTGTTTTATTATGGAACAATGTGTTTGAAATTCAGATTAGGTGTAGGACCTATTTGGTAAAGGAGTGTTTAATATTTAAACATTTCTTTAAAATTAAAGAAATTGGAATTAATTAAAAGTTGTAAAAATAGTCATTTATAGATTTAAGTAATTTGGTATAAAGATTGCGTGAATAATAGTTAAATTAATAAATTACTGAGGTTTATTTTGGTATAGGGAGGGGAAATATGGAATCAAAAATTGAAGTTAAAAAAGGCATACGTATGGGTGTATTTCTTCCAGCATTTATATTTGTTGCTGGAGCGGCAATATTAGGAATAGTAAACAATGAAGCACTAGCAAATTCTGCTTGGGCTTTCTTCGATTGGTCTTTACAATCCTTCGGATGGCTATACCAGATTGTTAGTATTGTTGGTCTACTAGTCGTATTAATTATTATGTTTTCGAAACTAGGAAAAATTCGTATAGGTGGAAAGGATGCTCAACCTAAGTACAAATTCTGGACCTGGTTTGCTATGACCTTAACTGGAGGGGTAGCAACCGGAATCGTAACATGGGGAGTTAATGAGCCTCTAATATATTATGGTAATGTTTGGGGAGAATTAGATGTTTTAGGGATTAAACCTTTTACTGCTGAAGCAGCAAGGTTTGCAATGGGAAGAAGTTTTTATAATTGGACTCTTATTCCATATGCAATGTATGCTTTATGTGGACTAGCAGTTGCTTATGTTTATTTTAATAAAAAGGATAAACTTAATGTGACTGCAACATTGAAACCTTTATTTGGTGAGAGAATCACTAAAGGGTTATGGGGGGGTCTTATTGATACATTATCAATGTTAGCAATAGCACTTGGTTTAACTTCAGGTTTAACAATGTGTATAACACTTGTAACAAGTGGATTACACTATTCCTATGGGTTAGAAAAAACATTTACACTGTTCTTGATAGTTGGTATAGCTATTATCTTTTTATATACATTTTCTACATATATAGGAATAGATAAAGGTATGAAAAAGCTAGCCAGCCTTAATGCTTATTTCTATTATGGATTACTTCTTCTATTAATTATAATAGGCCCAAAACTATTTATGATTAGAACTTCTACAGCTGGAATAGCTGAATGGCTTGACAATTTTTGGCTATGGGGGCTAGATCCTATTGACATAGGTGGTGCTCCGTTAACACAATCATGGACTCTGTTTGACTGGGCTTGTTGGATAGCATACGCGCCAGTTACAGGAATATTTCTAGCTATGATTTCACGTGGTAGAACTATAAGAGAATTCCTAATGGCAAATTTAGTTCTACCAGCTGTATTTGGTATGTTATGGTTTGGAGTATGGGGTGGTTCAGCATTAGAAATGCAGGTAGCAGGACAAGCAGATTTGGCAAATGTGATAGCTGCTAATGATGCTATTTCTGCTCTATGGCAATTTATAGAAAGTCTTCCATTTGGATTAGGAACTATTATTGTACCAGTCAATTTGTTTATTATTATAGTTTCTTTTGTAACCTGTGCTGATGCAACATCTACTGATATTGCATCTATGTGTTTAAAAGATGTTCCAATAGGAACTGAACCACCAGCTTATTTAAAAGTTTTATGGGGTGCTACTATAGGAATAATTGCAATAATCATGGCAGCCTTTGGAGGACAGGAACAAGGAGTCGAAGGAGTTAAAGCATTGGCGACGGCAGGAGGTTTTGTAGTATTATTCATATTCATTTTACAGATAGCATCTGTAATCAAAATGTTCTTTATAGATAAGATTGAGGAGTAAATATACATTTGAAACCAAAACCTAGAAGATTTTATTCCTCTAGGTTTTGGTTAAATAAGAAAAATTTTAATAGTCCAGTCTAAGGGTTAATTATATAGATAATACAATACAAGGGGGCAAGAATTTATGGATGATTCCAAAAAAGATAATAAATTTATACTTGGTAATTACTTTACATTGAATTTATTTATGGACATCGTAAGACAAAAGAAACCCGTAGAGCTTTCAAATGAATACATATCTAGAGTTAATAATTCAAGAAATCTGGTGAAAAAATGGGTTGAACAAGATAAGGTAATGTATGGAATAACTACTGGTTTTGGTGTAAATAGTACTAAAACCATATCGCAAAATGATGTGATTAAATTACAGGAGAATATTTTAATAACCCATGCAACTTCTGTTGGAGAACTTATGACCGAAGAAGAAGTACGTGCAATAATGTTAATGGTACTTCAAAATGCTGGAATGGGCTATAGTGGAATAAGAATTGAAACTTTGGATAGATATAAAGAATTTTTAAATAGGAATATTATCCCCTATGTTCCCAAAGAAGGGTCAGTAGGGTATTTATCTCCTGAAGCCCATATTGCTCTAACAGTAATTGGTAAGGGAAAAGTTATTGAGAATGGTCAAGTTATAAATTGTGATAGGGTATTTAAGCAAAATAACTTAGACAAATATAAATTATCATATAAAGAGGGTTTGATTTTAATTTCTGGAACTACAAGTGTTACTGGGTTAGCTGCTATTGGCTTATTTGATATAATCAAAGCTGTAAAGACTGCAGATATAATTGGAGCGATGACTTTAGAAGTATCCAAAGGTACTCTTAGGGCTTTTGATAAAAGGTTGATGAAGATTAGACCACATAAACAGCAGCGTAATACAGCAGAAAATATAAGAAAAATATTGGAGGATTCCGAAATAGCAAACAAATATTACAACTATCGTTTACAGGATGCATTATCCATACGATGCATACCACAATTACATGGTGCTTCTAAAAAAACGTTATATGATGCATTACGGACGTTAGAAATAGAAATGAATAGCTGTACTGATAATCCAATTATTTGGAAACACGGTGAAGATGGAGAAGTTATTTCAGGTGGAAATCCAGACTCAGCTTATATAGGAATAGAAATGGATTCTGCTTGTATTGCTGCAACTATGGTAGCAAAAATGTCTGAGAGGAGAAATAATAGATTAATAGATGGTAATTTATCTGAAAATTCCTGGTTTTTAGTTGATAATCCTGGTTTAAATTCAGGGTTGATGATACCTCAATATACTCAGGCAGGTCTATTAAATGATATGAAAATATTATCAACATCATCTGTGATTGATAATATACCAACTTGTGGCAATCAAGAGGATTATGTAGCTATGGGGTATAATGCTTCAAAAAAGGCACTTGCCATTGCAGAAAGACTGGAATATATTTTAGCTATTGAGTTATTATCAGCTTATCAATCATATCGTTATTTAGATAATAATCTTAAGAAAAGTACTGTTACTCAAGCTATTATCGATGAGATATCAAAAACTGTTCCTATTATGAAAGAAGATATTTACTTACATCCTCATATAGAAAAATTAAGATCATTAATACATGATGGAGCAATTTTAAATATAGCTGAAAAATTTGTAGGTAAAATTTTATAAAGAGGTAATTATAAGGTTAGCGTAAAATTACGTAAGAGACATATAGAATAAAACTCCATATAAATTGAAAAAGAGATGTCATCTTGTTAAGATATAGGTTTAGGAAAGCTATAGATGGATAGTTTATTCATTTATAGCTTTTTTATTTTTGTTGTCATGGACTATTCAATATACATGAATCCACATCAAATATTATTAAGATGGTGGATTTAATGTTTAATAAAGATAATCAGATTAAATTAAAGGACTCACAAAATTTTCTACACAGTAGAAAACTAGTATCTGAGTTAATAAGAGAAAGTAATATATAAGGATGATATTATTATAGAAATTGGAGGGGATAAAGGTATTATTACCGAACAATTAGTAAAAAAGTGTAAGAGATTATATGTTATAGAATATGATTTCCATCTAAAGTTAAGAACTCTGTTTATTTTATATAAATTCTTTTATAGACAAAATATTCATTATTGCACTTTCACTACATGACACAAGGTAAAGCTAAATTTGGCCCTATTATTGAGGGTATAAATAAAAAAATTCTTTTAGAAGCACTTAAAATAAAAAATTCAGATTTGCTGGAAAACTACAAGATTCAGAATTTGAAATATTTTAACTCATCCTAATTCCATTCAACAAAAAAGTCATATTTTGCACTAGAAAAAGTGACACTTCTGCACTTGTAAACGCTTTTTTCGAGGTTTAAAATAAATTATGTAATTAAATTAATTCTCATAGATTTCATCATTATTATATAATACAAAGGGGAATGAAATATCATTAAGTAGGTTATTATATTAACACAGGTAAGGTGAAGATAATATGCTAAGTGACTTATTGAACAAAGATACTATTCAAATTGATAATGACGCTCACATGGCATGGGAAGATGCCATTAAAAAAGCAGCAGCTCCACTTTTAAAAAATAAGAGCATTGAAGACAAATACGTAGATGCAATGATTAATTCTGTGAATGAAAATGGGCCCTATATCAATATAGGTGAAGGTATTGCACTTGCACATTCCCGTCCAGAAAATGGAGTTAATAAAATTGCTGTTTCTCTTTTAAAAACACATCCAGCCGTCAACTTAGTAAACGAAGAACATAAAATTAATCTATGGTTTGTATTGTCAGCTGTAGATAATAACAGTCATTTAAAAGTAATTCAGCAATTAACAGAATTGCTTATAAATAGGGAAAACATAGAAAATATGTTGTCTGCAAAAAGTGTTGACGAAATAATAGATATTATTAATTCAAATGAAAAGGAGAGATAAATATGAAAATTATCGCAGTATGCCAGAGTGGATTGGGAAGTAGCTTTATGATCCAAATGAATATTCAGCAAGTTTTGAAAGATGAAGGAGTAAATACAGACAATATTCAATTAGAACACGGTGATGTTGGAAGTGTTACAGCTGAATCAGCAGATTACTTTTTTGTTGAATCAACTTTGGCTGGAACATTAAACAATATTTCCAAAGATAAAATTGTACCTTTGAAAAGTCTAATTGATAAGAAAGAAATAAAAAAACATGTTAATGAAATTTTGGATAAAGAAAATATAGCACATTCCTAAACAAAGTAAACTGAGAGGTGATTTTAATAAAATGAAATCTTTATTAAATTTATTTGTGTCAGTTGCAACTCAACCTGCTATTTTAGTTGCTTTAATTGCAATGTTAGGTCTTATTTTACAAAAGAAAAAAACAACCGAAATAGTTCAGGGTACAATTAAAACTTTTGCTGGTTTTTTAGTTTTAATGGGAGGTGCTAATATTTTAAGTAATTCACTGACTCCTTTTGCCAAAATGTTCAAATTTGCTTTGAACGTTCAAGGGGTTGTACCTAGTAATGAGGCCGTAGTAGCGATTGCATTAGTCAAATATGGAACTACAACAGCACTTATAATGCTGGTTGGAATGATTGTTAATATTATATTGGCACGTTTTACAAGATTCAAATATATTTTCCTAACTGGCCAAGCAATGCTTTATGTTTCTTGCTTAACTGCAGTTATTTTAGTAAGTGCAAATTTAGGGACTGGTTTGAAGACTATTTTACTTGGAGGATTATTCGAAGGAACATTATTGACAATTACACCTGCACTGTGTCAGCCATTTATGCGTAAAATCACAGGTAGTAACGCTGTTTCAATGGGACATACCGGAAATATAGGTTATGCACTTTCAGGCTTGATTGGAAAATTATTCGGTAATAGTGAATACAGTACAGAAGATCTGGATATTCCTAAAAGTTTAAGTTTTCTACGTGATTCAACGGTATCAATTACTTTATTGATGTCTGTAGTTTATATAGCATTAGCCATTATTGCCGGTCCAAGTTTTGTTGAAAGCAAATTAAGTTCAGGAAATAACTTTATAATATATGCCCTTGTTCAGGCAGGAACTTTTGCTGCTGGGTTTGTAGTAGTTCTACAGGGAGTCCGCATGGTTTTGGGAGAAATTGTACCTGCATTCCAGGGTATTGCACAAAAATTGGTTCCAGACTCCAAGCCTGCACTTGATGTACCAATTGTGTTTCCTTATGCACCAAATGCTGTTTTAATTGGCTTTTTCGTAAGTTTTATTGTTGGTACCATAAGCATGTTTATAATGATTGCATTAAAAACAGCAGTTATTATTCCAGGTGTAGTTGGACATTTCTTCTGTGGTGCCGCTGCCGGTATTTATGGAAACTCAACAGGTGGAAAAAGAGGTGCAGTACTTGGTTCAGCAGTGAACGGATTAATAATTAGCTGGCTTCCGCTGTTTATTCTTCCGGTACTTGGAAACTTAAAACTTGCAGCATCTACATTTGCAGATACGGATTACTTGATACCTGGAATCATATTGGGGAAGGTTGGATCTTATGGACAATTCGCACTTGTTTTTGGTATTATTGCATTTACACTTATAGTTATTCTTTTAAGTTTCTTATTAAACTCCCGCAGTAAGAAACAAGTAAAAGAATAGTAAAAATTAAAACCTCCGAATTCTAATCTGTTCGGAGGTTTTAATTCAGCATAAAGAGAGGTGTATTTTATGATTCACTTTAGCCATACAAGACATGGAGATGAGTTGTTAAATTTATTAATAAGTGCTGACAGATATTTGTCTCTTCAGGAAGTACAAAACCGATTGAAATTATCTAGAAGAAGTGTATTCTATGTCCTTAAAAAAGTAAATGATGAACTTGAACAGGCTAATCTGGATCCTATTCAACGAATAAGTAATGCAGGATATTATTTAACTCCAGAAAATATTAAAAACCTAAATGAAAACCAATATTCATCCAGCTTAAAATTAAAACCCAAGCTTAATCGTATTGAAAGAGAACAATTTATTATTTGGAAATTAATAAATAGTGAAAAAGTCTCACTACTGACAATTACTTCAATCTTAAAAATTTCCAAAAATACTGCTATCAGCGATTTAAAAAATATAAGCTGTGAATTGAAAAAATACGGATTAAAATTAGTTAATTCAAAACATGGAAGAAAGCTCCAGGGACAAGAAATAGCTCAGCGTAATTATATATATGAGCAATTGAGCAAGCACAATTCTGTTATTTACAGCCAACTGCCAAATGACCCAAGCAGGCTGTCACAAATCAATGCAGATCTTCACCAATTTGAAAAAATAACCGGAAACTATTTAACAGATGACGCTTTAATGAGTATAAGTGCTTTTATGCTTTGGTATCTGGATCGTATTACAAATGCACATAAGTTGTTAGTTGACATTCCTGTAAATGACAATTTGGAAGATTCGGCAGGATTAAATTGGGCTAAAAAATTTCTAAATAAAAATGGCATTGCAAATGAAAATGAAGCACATTATTTGGTAAAGTTGATTAACTCCAGCCAATTTTCTAAAATAAATCAGGAAGATCTCACAATCAAAAAATTGATTCCTATTACCAGGGCAATAGTTGATAGATTTAACCAAGTGGCTGGTGTTGCCATTCCACCTGAAAATTTGGAAATTTCCCTAACTACACACTTGCTTTCAACTTACCATCGTGTAAAGTACAATATTTTTTATAAACATCCTAATTTAAATCAGATAGAAGTAAATTACCATCAGTTGTTTAGTCTGACAAAGTATTCCGTTCACTATTTTGAAGAATTTATTTCAAGACATCTAAATGATGATGAAATAGCACTTATAGCCCTCTATTTTGGAAGTGAGCTGAGAAAACTTGAAGAAAAGAATTGGGCAAATGAAGAACCCGATGTCATTATAGTTTGTTCAAGTGGAATAGGTACATCTATAGCTCTAGAGCAACAATTACGTAGTCACTATCCATCAATTAAATTTTCTTCACCTATGAGCGTTCTTCAATACGAGAGCAGTTCTCTATCTGGAGTCAAACTAATTATAAGTACAATAGATCTGCCAAAAAGAAAGCCGATACCAATAATTCAGGTCCCTGCAATTCCGGATACCCTTGAATGGAACAACATTACCCAGGCTCTTGCCGCGGCTGGTCTGAATTACGGAAACGGATCACAAATAAATACCGAAAATTTACTAGATATTATTAGCAATTATGCTAGAATTGAAGATGTAAATGGTCTTAAAAAATCATTGAAAAGTTATTTCAACCATGTAAAAAGTGGTGAAAATTTGAATATAGCAAACAATATCAGTCTTCAAAATCTACTTTTTGAATCCAATATTATGATATGCGAACAAAAATTGAATTGGGATAAAGCCATTCAATTTACATATGCTCCTCTTATAAAGGCAAATACTGTAAAGCGCAGATACATTGACGAAATTATTAGTTTAACCAAAATTCACGGTCCATATATGATACTTGGAAGAGGGATTATGCTCGCCCATGCAAAACCAAGCGATGGTGTCAATTCTCTCGGCATATGCTTGTCACTATTCAAGAAAGTCGTAAATATACCAAATCTAAATAATAAAAAACCAGTTAAGGTAAATCTAATTATAGGTTTGGCTCCAGTTGATTCAGTAAGTCATCTCACAGCATTATCGCAATTGATAAATAAAATCCAAAATGACAATTGGCTTACTTCCATTTATAAATGCAATAATAAAAAACAATTAATAAAATTACTTTTAAGTGAAATTTCGGATTAATAAAAATTATAAAAAATGGGTATAGATTTGTATAAAAACAAAATCTATATCCATTTCCTTTCCTTTTAAAATTACCAAAGATGAATTTATCCACTCAGATCAAAGTGTACTTTTTATCTTCTATTTTTTTGCTACTGTCTCT
>USMD01000005.1 GCA_900555725.1 uncultured Garciella sp.
GAGTAGTATAATATATTGCCCTCACCTTGGATAGTGGGGGCTATTTGACGCTTACGCATCATCATTTGATACGGTCTGGTTCACAAGTTGTTTAATCTTATCTACCTGTTTATCATCGTCGATTCTAAATTCAATTTCTGACGGAGCGATACGGGAAACAGCAGCGATTGGGTAATATATGGTTAATGCCATAGTACTTGAAACGGTCAATGTTGCAGCAGACAAAAGACTAAGCATAATCAAGGTTTTAGCATTTGAACGAATACGATAGATGAAATTAGGCGTTGTAATAATGTTTGTTTCGGTGTAAAATGCTCGTTTATTCTTCTTGCTTTTATGCATGGCATAAGGCAAGAAAGAAGAAATGAAGAATACAGTTCCAATTACAACAAGCAGCATTGTCAACATTCCCATGGGATAAAAACCTATGGTAAACCAAACGGATTTTGTACCCCTGAAAATATCTAATGTTAGTCCATAACCCGACATAGTCATTATAAATCCGATAAGTGCTGGAAGTAAGCGGAATTTCAAAGCTTTTTCTGAGCTTTTTTCAAATCTCACTAAGTCCATTAGAGAGGTTTTAATAAGAAACCTGCCATTTGACAAACTAAGGACGAAGATAACGAGCAGAATAAAGCTGACTGTTTTGCTGATTGCACTCATATTCAAAAATGGGATTTGTCCGCTATCTATTGATAGTTTCAAAAGAGTTGTTACTCCTAAAACAATACCTTTATGCAGGAGGGCACCTAAAAATAATCCAACAATAGACGCTCCACCACAGATTAAGATGTTTTCAATAGTAAGCAGTGAAAGTATGGTGGACTTACGATATCCCAATAATGCGTAAATAGCCAGTTCTTTTGTGCGTCGCCTCAAAAAAAATCGGTTTGAGTATGCCATATAAAATACTACGAATATCATTAGAAACAGGGAAATGGTATTGCACATGGATTCTACCCGCCCATCTGAGGATATTTTCTCAAGCATTACATGATTCATTGAAAATGATGTAAAAGCAAAGAAAACAGTAATTACAAAAGAAACAGAAATCAGATAAAGGATATAAAACGAAAAACTCTTTTTCATATTTTTCATTGCCATAGAGAAAGTATTCATTGTTTTGCCCCCTATCTTTCCGTGTCTATTTTTGCAACTTCTTTAGCAATAGATTCATAGAATCCACGCATGTCATCGTTGCGTTTAAGCAGTTCTCTGATAATGCAGCCATCTTTGAAAATCAAAATGCGGTTGGCGAAACTTGCCACATATGCATCATGTGTAACCATCAATATAGTGGTATTCAATTCTTGGTTGGCTTCCTGCAATGCGTTCAATAACTCCGTAGTAGAATTTGAATCCAAAGCTCCCGTAGGTTCATCTGCAAATAAGATACTTGGTTGTTTTACGATAGCTCTTGCTGCTGATGCCCTCTGCCTTTGACCTCCAGATAATTCACTTGGATATTTGTTTAGCTGTGATGCTATTCCAAAGCGTTCAGATAAACTTCGTACCATACTTTCGATTTTTTGAGGCGATAGTTTCAAAAGTGTAAGGGGTACAGATATATTCTCTTTGATTGTAAGACTATCAAGTAGAAAATATTCTTGAAAGATAAAGCCTAAATAGTCTTTTCTAAAATCAGCAGCACTTGTATTACCGAGCTTCTTTAAGTTTACGCCATTGATCCAAATGTCACCACTGGTTGGTGTATCAATGGTAGAAAGAACGTTAAGTAATGTTGTTTTACCAGAGCCAGACGCTCCCATAATGCCTATAAATTCACCCTCGGAAACGTGAAAGGATACTTTGTCCAAACTTGGGCGTTGTGATTTTTTATAGATTTTTGTTACTTCTTTTGCTTCTAATAATGTTTTCATTCTAAAATCTCCTTTTCAATATAATAGCCTTATTATATTTCTTCAGATGAGAAAACGAATGAGTAAAGAGTAATTACTCAAACCTACAGAATTTATATGATTAAATTAGGAATTGGTTAATAAGATGTGCAAAAGTGTCAGCAATATAAAATTGGATGGATGGTCGAATATAATCCTGAAAGTGGTACATTCACTTATATTGCAGGATATATGCTGCCCAGTAGATGTGAGGTTCTAGATGGTTTTTCTTACAGGGATCTTCCTGTTCGTCAAATAGGCTTAGGTGCAATTAACGGTAGTTTTGCTAATGAAGAAGTTTTTGTACATTCCCATGAGATGACAGTTGAGGGAATCTGTAAAGCAGGTTATAAACCGGTTAATAAACTTAACTAAAAAAATAAATAGTTTGTTTATGGTATATTTGGTATAATCTTTATTAGAAAGAAAGGTATTATTATGGCAGATAAACTGAAGAGTTTTAAAGAATTTTATTATCATACAGAAGAGGATGTTTTTGACAGGCATAGATATAATAACTAAATATGTTGATCCGCATAATGGTAGTATTGGTAAATATGATGGAGAAATGTTTTTGCCCTGAATGTCACCAAGCCGAATTATATTTTGTCCATAAGACTTTTGGGCGCCGTACACATTTAAGATGATGTTCAACTGCCAAATTAGAACGACCGGGCCATGATTTTATCAAAGAATTTAAACTTCAATATTTCTAATATTTTTAAAAGTATTTCGAATCATACGACAAAATATGTCTGTGTCGGCAAGATAAATGAATTTGTAAGAAATATATTAGAGATTTTTACATTAATTGATTATATTTGGAGGTTATAATAATGAAAATTTTAGGTATTTCAGGCGGAACAAAAAATGGACATAATGATGCTATGTGCAAAGAAGCTCTTATGGGTGCAAAAGAGATTGGTGCAGAAGTTGAATTTATTCGTCTTATGGATTTAAATATAAAACACTGTACTGGTTGTACAAGCTGTGTTAAGCTGCTTATGTCGGGAAAGGGAAATATGTGCGTGTTAAATGACGATTTTGATTGGTTGCTTGACAAGATGCTGGATGCAGATGGAATAGTTATGGCACTTCCAATTTTTGAAAAAGGTGTTCCTGGAATTTTTCAAACAATTACGGATCGTTTTGGACCGAGGATGGATAGAGGAAATAATGTAATAGCAGCTAAAATTGCTAAAGAAAAAGGTGAAAAGGCTCCAGATCCGAGAATATTAAAGGATAAAGTAATTTCATATATGGGAATTGGCGGTTCCGACTGGACTACAAAGTTTCAATGTACTGCAGCAATGCAGGCCTTAAGTCCTATGTGGAAAGTTATTAATAATGAAGTATTTCCCTGGTCTTCTGATATTATTATAGATGATAAAAGAGTTGCAAAGGTTCATCAAATAGGAGTTAACGTTGCCAATGCAGCAAAGGATATTGAGAATGCTTCTTATCAAGGGGAAGAAGGTGTTTGCCCACACTGCCATTCTAGAAATTTTTATCTAGACAGAGAATCTACACATGTTATTTGTGAACTATGCGGTATCGAAGGAGATATTAAAATTGTAGATGGTAAGGTGAAGTTTGAATTTCCAAAAGAACAGCTGGAACATGCACACGATACTTTATCCGGTAAATTCAAGCATGGGGAAGATATAGGAAAAACCATATCTACAATTGCAGATATGAAAAAAACTGATAAATATAAACAGCGTTTAAAGAATTATAAGAATTTTATTAAAGAGACAATACCAAAAAAGTAAAAATTTAAAATAGGATGATTAGCCTAAAATTTTAGGTTAGCTGTAATATCATATCTGAGAATCTAAAATCACTGTCATAATAAAGAATTAATTGGAAATTGCTATGGGGTACATTCCCATGGCAATTTTTTGAAATATAGTTTTGTAAAAAGTATAAAAGATGAAACTATTAAGAACAAAGTTATTAATAGAATTTTAATATTGAATTTTTGTTATTGTAAAGTTAAACGTTTTATCTTTATCATGATTTGATATAATAAAATTTATAAGAGATTTTATATCTTTATTTTAATGTATGAGATTTAAATTATTGATATATTAGTGAAAAACATTGTAACTTTTTGTTAGAGGATTTATCTATATTATTGGTAATTTGGAGATAAAATTGAATTGAATTATAACGGGAATATTCATGAAGTAACTGTACTTGGCCATGTCATCGCAAACGAGGCAAATACTTATGACTGGGTCGGCTCCTGCTTCTTTTTTCCGGGGGATGTTTATAAAGAAATTACCGGCAATACCTATGCCATGAGCTATGTATTTGATGTTACACAAGATAAAGAAACTGACATGGAGCACTTTTTAAAACAGTATACGAATAGTGTTGAGCCAACAATGAGTTATAAATCAAAACTCACTACCTTAGCAGGTGTTACGGATATTAAGAATACCATCGTATCGATTGGTGGCACGATTGCATTTATTATTGGAATCATTGGTATTTTGAATTTTATCAATATCATTTTAACTAATATCCTGATTCGCCGCAGAGAACTGGCCATACTGCAAAGTATCGGCATGACTAGAAAGCAGCTTGTCGCAATGCTATGCCTGGGGGGATGCTATTATGCCACATTTACTGCGGTAATTTCCACCCTGTTAAGCCTTGGAAGTTCACTATTTATCGTGCGTCCACTATGTGATCAGATTTGGTTTTTAAACTTCAAATTTAATTTCTGGCCACTGGTAATCATCTTTCCGCTATTATTTGTGCTAGGTTCCTTGGTTCCATATGTTGCCTATCGCTTCACAGGTAGACAAAGTGTTGTAGAACGTCTAAGGATTGATGGATTATAAAATATCATGGAGGTAGCGTGATGTGCAAGTCCTTGATATTGGAAACCGTGGTTTAGGAAAATAACAAATAAGGAGAATGAAAATATGAAAAATTCCAAAAGTCCCCTTAAGATAAAAAAGATTACCATATGGCTACTTATCGCCTCTCTATTGATCATCAGTTATTTGGGGGTAAAAGGATTTTTTCCAGCATTCCATAGGGTCGCCGACTTAGAGAATGGTTGGAACTTGATATTGGTCAATCAAGAAATTTACATTCCTGATGATTATGATATAGAATTAACTGTTTTATCAAATGGTGAGCGCGTTGATTCTCGGATATATCCCGACTTACAGGATATGTTTGATAATGCCAGAAAAGATGGGGTATATCCAGTAGTAGGAGCTGGATTCAGGACACACGAGAAGCAACAAACCCTTTTTGATCAAAAAATAGAAGCATATCTAGCGGAGGGGTATTCAAAAACAGAATCCCGCAAGTTGGCGAAAGAAGCAGTTGCATTACCGGATACAAGTGAGCATCAGTTAGGGATTGCTGTGGATATAAACGCTGATAAATCAAAATCAACGAACAATGAAGTTTATAATTGGCTTGCCCAAAACGCATACCACTATGGTTTTATTTTACGCTACCCGCCTGATAAAACAGATATTACAGGCACGGCTTATGAGCCCTGGCATTACCGATATGTCGGGAAAGATGCTGCAAGAGAGATGTATAATCAAAAGGTTTGTCTTGAGGAATATATAGATGGGTTGGATTGAAATTCCACTTTGTAAAAGTGTAGCAATTATAGATGAGGGGTAAAGTTCACTCTCTATCAACTTCCTTAAGTTCTTTTTTTTCTTCTTGATTAATTGTTCAATTCTAGGAAAAATAGATGGATCATCTTCCTCTTCTAAAAAATGGTTGAGAATTAAAGACTATATAAACTTAAGAATAAGTCTAATAGAAAAAAGAAAAATGAAAAAAAGTATTGCATATTGTTTTATATTGCGTTAGTGTGTAGATAGAATTAATAATGAGTATATTGTCTATATGCCTTTTGTTGGCATTGTCAGCGCCAGTAAGTGCTGCAGAAGTTGGTTATGTAGGTTATAAACTACCTCGTCTTAAAGGCAATAACTATACGGGTTACCATATGGATATAAGAAAAATCCAGAGAATAAAAGCCATCTCATTTTCTCTGGGTTTCTTTGCTGTCCAGATTGTGGAATGCGTATGACGCGGAAGGTAAATTGAAAAAATTGAAATCTAGTGTGAATTAGACTTAGTTGACGAGATTTATATCCATGAGAACTTTGATATTGATAAAGGGAGTGTGTTCGTATGGTAGATAATATCATTCAATTAGTAACAGAGAAATTATCTTCTTTGCCTTGTATAGAAGGCATTGTATTAGGGGGTTCACGTGCAAGAGGCACCCATACAGAGGATTCTGATATAAATATCGGAATCTATTACAATTCAGAATCATTTGACCTGACTGCTATTAATCAACTTGCTAAAGAGTTGGATGATGAGCATAGAAGCAACCTTGTTGTACCTCCCGGAGCGTGGGGTGATTGGGTTAATGGCGGCGGGTGGTTAGTCATAAATGGGTATCATGTTGACTTAATTTTACGTGATAAAAAACGAGTGGAACAAATAATCAAAGATACGGAGCAAGGAATTGTTACTGTCAATTACCAGACAGGGCATCCCCATGGATATATTAGCGCTATGTATCGTGGAGAATTGGCAATCAGTAAAGTACTTTATAATAAAAATAGTGCTTTTAATAGATTAAAGAAAAAAGCAGAAATTTATCCTGCTGCTCTAAAGAAGAACTTGATAAACTTTTTTATGTTTGAAGCTGAATTCTCTTTAATGTTTGTAAAAGCAAATGCGGGAACAAATGACAAATATTATATTGCGGGCCATGTTTTTCGTATAGTTTCATGTTTAAATCAAGTATTATTTGCATGTAATAATGCTTATTGTATCAACGAAAAGAAAGCTATCAAACTGCTTGAAACTTTTGAACATAAACCAGAAAAATATGCCAAAAAGGTTAATCGTATTTTTGAAGTACTCGGCCTTTCCCTTATTGAATGCTACAACATGACCGAGAAGCTTTACAATGAAGTGAAGCAAATTGCATCAGAAGTAAATAACTTTTGAAACAGAAGGAGAATTTATATGAAAGAAAACAAATATGATGATAATACATTTTTTCAAAAATACAGTCAAATGAGTCGTTCGCAGAAAGGACTGGTTGGTGCGGGAGAATGGGAAACTTTGAAATGGTGAAAGAAAAATGGAAAGAATTATAGAAAATATGATGATATGGTTTAATGTAACACCAGAGCGTTTAAAAAAGGAAATGACTATAGAAACACCAATTGGTCAAAAGTTGTATTGGGATTATTTCTGTTATGTAAAACAACATTCTATTAGTACATGGAATACAGATACAGATATTATGTACGGAGCAAAGGATGAATTGTGTGAATTTGAAGATATTAATTATTTTGTTAAAAAGTACTGCTGTAGATTAGAAGTCATGGACGAAGGAGAACATTACTTTCATACAGAAGAACAGTTGAATATATTCAAGCATTGGTTACGAAAGCATATTGATTAGCAAATTCCAATTTGTCGATGAGATTATGAGCACAATCTGTATTTGAAGTTAAGGGGCATCTTTCTTTTATATGAATGCAGTCGATATGTTCCCTTCTACCCTTAGTATAAAAAATGCCGTGGATATGTTTCCGAGAACGGACAGCTCGAAAGACATTCGTTCTGTCCTCTCGAGCCACGTGGAGTGTGTTGTGTTGATTACACATGTGATTTCTTAATAGAGACTCGGAGGGGCTTATATAAAAGGTTTTTAGCAATATTACCGCCTGCGATAATGATTTGTGCAGGTAGTAATATTGCTATGGGGATGTATTTTGAGGTGTGTTTTTAGTAAGGTGGAACATATCAACGTGATTATTTTATAAAAAGTTATGGGTTCTAGGACTCTTGGTTTACAAGGAAACATATCTACTGTTTTATAATTTCAAGTCTATTTTTGGTACCCATAGATAGTGTATAATTAAGGAAAGGGGTTGATGGAAATTGGTATATATAGAGTTACTAATGAGAAGCATAAGGGATTTTTACTATAATCAGAAAATCGAAAATCCTACTGTCTTTGAACGTATGAAAGAAGGCTTAAACTAAATATCTTTTTAAAACATAGTCAAAGAAATGAGGTATAGAATGTACGAAAATAGATGTGAACAATGTGGAAAGGTAATGAAACAAAGCGTTCATATTACTGATGATAAAGGACAGACATATATATTGTGTCATGACTGTAACAATGCTATGGTAGCAGACCGCCTTGAGATTAACAACTTTGTTGATTTTACAAGAAACTACCGAGTTAAGGATAAAGATGGGGAAGAGCATGTATTTGAAATCAGCAAGGAAATATTTTTTATGGGAATCCAGTGGAGAGCAGTTGAGATAAAGAACGGGGAAATTGAAGGCTATCGGTTTGCTGTCCATACTAAACTTGATGACGACCCAGTAGAAGGTCTGCAAAAATTATACAAGAAGATTAACAAAGGTCTTTCAACTAAGCATATTGAGAAAAAGGAGTTTCAGGGACAAACTTTTCACTCGATTATTGATAATAAAGTTGTTGGTCGAATAGAGTGGGATGACAATTTTGATGGAAGGATACCAAGGCTTATTATTGACGGCAAATCATACTCTTGGGAGCAGTTAGGTAATGCATTAATGAGCTATGAGGGATGGAATTTTCATTTAGAAATAGTAGAAGCAGGTGATAACGATGAATGAGATAGCTTTAAGGAAGTGGATGAAAATACCTAAAAATATTAGGAAAGAGTTAGAGTACAATGTATTCTGTGGAAACTGTAAAGATGTGGTACATATTGTGGATTATGAGGTTGAAATGGATAACATAGGGATAATTTTAACTGGAAAATGCGAAACATGTGGCCAATTAGTAAGAAGAGTTGTAGAGGACTGATAGGAGAGCAATCAGGTTAACGGCTTAAGGAGAAGAGTGTTCGATGAGTTTGAGCATAATATTGGTTGAAGAAATTAATGTGTTTTGGCGGGGCATTTTAAGATTGAATGGGAAGATGGATTATGACATTAATTTCTAAAGGAACCAACTCTTTGGAAGATATGCCATTACGAAATGTCTTAGTAGCTGATGAAAGATTAGCTTACAATGGGGCTTTCACTATGATAATATTCTATGGAATGAAATTACTGGCCATCTTGGAGTTATAGATTTTAGTGAAGCAGTAATAGAAGACCCCGCCTTGGATTTTATGTATATGTGTTATTATCCCAAAGAATTCAGAAATGCGGTGTTTGCGGAATATGGCTCGAAAGATACGAGACTATATGAGAGGAGGCAAATGTACGATAGAATCTATGGTTTGTATGATATGATTGAAAATATACAGATTACTATCTACATATCGCATGGATTCCTATGAAAATGTTTGAAAGTCATTATTTATATGCCATCAGCTGTTCCGGGAAGTATCTCAAGAGGTAGCAGAACTACTTAATTATGATTATCTGAAGTATGATAAAAATGTAACAAGATATACGGAAGACATGTATAGTAGATATATGGGAAAGAAGAAGAATGCAATTGAGTATAGATTTAAATAACAAAAAAATACCGAAAGAAGCAATTCAAGCATTAAAAATTATAGAGGAATTGATTGATAGTATATTAGTTGGGGCATATTTATATGGTTCTGCTGTAATGGAAGGTTTACGCATTAATAGCGATGTAGATATTTTGGTGGTAACAAATCATAATTTATCTGAAAGAACTCGGAGAGATCTTACAGATAGGCTAATGCTTATATCTGGGAAAATAGGAAACACAAATGCTATAAGACCACTTGAAGTTACAATCATAAATCAAAAAGATATTGTTCCTTGGCATTTTCCTTCCAAATATGATTTTATGTATGGTGAGTGGCTAAGAGAGGAGTTTGAAAAGGGAGAAATTCCTAGGCCCACTTATGATCCAGATTTAGCAATTCTATTAGCTCAAGTAAGAAAAAATAGCATTAATCTTTCTGGACCAAAAGCAACAGAAATACTTGAACCTGTACCAATGACAGATATTCGAAGAGCGATTAAAGAATCTTTACCTAGGTTGATAGCGGATATTAAAGGTGATGAACGCAATGTAATTTTAACTTTAGCCAGAATGTGGCTGACAGCCTCTACCGGTGAAATTAGCTCAAAAGATCTGGCAGCAGAATGGGCAATACCTCAATTATCCAATGAGCATGCAGCTTTACTAGACTTAGCCAGAAAAGCCTATAGAGGAGAGTATGCTGATAAGTGGGAAGGACTAGAGTCCGAGGTGGCTTCACTCGTTAATTATATGAAAAAGTCTATAGAATTTTGCCTTAATATCTGAGTACCTCTTCGCAAAGTGTGAATAGCAAATAAAGGTTGGATATTCATTGTGAAGAGAAGTAGCTTGTCACTGAAACAGAATGGCTAGGAGGAAAAAAATGAGTAACCATAAACTATATCAAACTGCTTTTAGTTTAATTAATCATAAAAAATTACGAAACTTTGGTACTTCGGGACATGTCGCATGTGCATTGGAAACAAATCAATGAAACAGCAATTAAAAGGATTGTCGCTGTGTATGAAGATGGGAGCATTCTTCCGCCATGTGGAAGGTGCAGAGAATTTATTGCACAGATAGACGACCGAAATATAGAGACTAAAATTGTGTTGCCTGAAATGAAAGAAGTTCCGTTGAAAGATTTATTGCCGGAAAGGTGGGATAGCAAATGGAACTAAAAAAGATAAGTAGCAGAGTGTTTTATTATCCACATCAATCGGAAACCGACCGTCCTATGTTGGCATACTTAAAAGGAGATAAAATTGCACTTGCCATTGATGCAGGAAATTCGGCAGACCACGTTGATGAATTCTATAAATCATTAGAAGGTGAAAGCCTAAAGAAACCAGATTTTACAGTCATTACCCATTGGCATTGGGATCATACCTTTGGTATGTACCATATTCACGGATTGTCTATCGCACAATGTAAAACTAACGAGTTTTTGAATCAAGAAAGAGCTAAGCTGTCTGGCAGTGCATATATAAATTTTCTAAAGCAGAATGATGAATGCCTCAGCAGAGAATATATAGACAATAAAAGAATTGTTGTTGTTCTGTCGGATATTCAATTTGAAGAAGAACTTATCCTTAATCTCGGTGGATTGACTGCAAAGATTTTTCATGCAGTATCTCCGCACTCGGAGGACACAGTACTTATCTATATCCCCGAAGAAAAAATACTATTTTTGGGGGATGCAACCAGCGAGGATTTCTTTAATAATGGATATATGGATAAAGATAAATTAAAGACATTGATAAATTTGATTGATAGTATCGACTGTCAACATTGTATTTTAAGCCATACAGAACCTCTAACTAAATTGGATTTATTAGATTACTTAATATCCATTTTGAATTAAAAACTATTTTTGTAATGGGCGGATATATTGCAAAAGAATATATATATGAAGATACGGCGAGGTAGATCATATGACATCAAAACAAGATGGTAATAGATTCACGTCTAGAAGTGATGAAGAACTAAAGAAGCTTACGGTGGGTGAACTGAAATCGCATAATGCCCCATCACCTTCGTTGAGTATGACTCACGTTGGCCTAAAGCTTTTGAACGGGAAGCTAACGGAGTTCGTTCAATACTGGGAGATAAGATAATACAGTCTTATGTCCTAGCATTGGAAGCAGCTGGATATACACTGCGGATCCGAGAACCCGAATGGTTCGAGCACCGTCTGTTCAAAGGACATGATATAGTGCAAATGGTGTACCGCTGTATTTTGGCTTGTTCTCATTAGTATTATCTGCTTTTATTCATTTGCTGATAATGAGTAGCATTACCTTCGTCATAGCTCCGATTGCCTTTGACGCAACGATACCGTCTAACTTGCCATTATATTTTGGGACATTAGCCTTATTTATTGCTGTTTCCTGCTACATGGGGGGATATATACTGCTTTCACAAAATGGGAGTAGCCTTAGTGAATTTATGCCATTACTAATTATTTTTGTGGTAGCAGTTGTGATATGTGGTCTGCTGTTAAAAAAGTTACGTTCTCAATGAGCGATTTAATTTCTCCCTGCAAAGCAGATCAGAAATTAAAAAGGCAAATGAAGAAAAGGGAGAAATATGAATGATTGGACTTAAAAAGCGTGATATGAAAACCACACTGAAAGCTGGGGCAAAAGCAAGGGGTATATCCTTATCCGAGTTCCGAGCAGAAATGCAGGCAAATATTGATGAAGCAAAGAACAGTCAAGACCCAGAGGTACAGGCACATTTCCAAAAGCATTTTGGAAGCTGAACGCCTACCCCAGAAGGATATATCTATACTATCACGAAAAAGACGAAGTTTTAGGCGGGTACTGCTCTTTGCTGTACCTGCTTAAAGGAAGTCGCCGGCATGGAAAAACAAATTAGGAGTAGTACCAGAAACTCAAAAGAGTACTGATACAGAAGCGTTTACAACTGAATATGCTGTTGTTTTTATAGCTCGTACAAACATTTCGTTTTGTGCGGCTTTTTTGATGCCAGAAAAAATTTCTCGATTTTTTCTGCTGATTTTGCAACAAATCACACCCTGAAAGCGCGCTGTTCTCTATATCTTTCAGAAGGTCGTACTGGCTTCCATAATATTTATAAAAGGTCGTGCGGTTGATGTCCGCTTCCTCGCAGATTTCCCGCACTGAAATTTTATGGATGGATTTTTCGTGCATCAAGCGAATCAGACTATCGCGCAAGCATTGTTTTGAAACTCGTATTCTCTGGTTTTCTTTCATCAAATTTTCACCTCGGAAATCAACATTTTCTATTCGATTTGTTGACCTGACAGCCAATATCAAATCAACAGTTAGTTGCAAAATGAACGTGTTGTAAGTATAATGGATTTATGGAAGTTAGTCAAAAGGTGATGAATGATGCATGTATCAAAAGATATGATCCATCCGGAACTGAGGAAGATGGCAAAGGTCGGCAAGATGATGAATTCTTCGCCTTCTCCGAAAAATATGGCTCGCTCTGCCAAAATGATAAAGCTGATGATGAAAGGCAGATGCTGGAGCAAGAAGCTGAAATATGAACAGCGATTTATTGACAGGGCAGACAAAAGCCAGCTTCGTCTGTGTGTGTATTCTCCCAAGGAACTGCAAAAGGATGTACCCGGCATATTGTGGCTTCACGGCGGTGGATATGCAAAAGGCGTTCCCGAACAGGACGAGGGATTTATCAAGCGTTTTGTTGAAGCCAGCGGCTGTGTTGTGGTTGCGCCGGATTACCGCACTTCCTTGGAAGCACCATATCCTGCGGCATTGGATGATTGCTATGCGGCATTGCTCTGGCTGAAAGAGCAGGGCAACGAATATGGTATGCGTGATAATCAAATCATGGTGGGTGGCGATAGTGCGGGCGGTGGTCTGACTGCTGCGATTACGCTATATGCGCGGGATAAGGGCGAAGTGGCTATCGCATTCCAAATGCCCTTATATCCAATGATAGACGACCGAATGAATACCGAATCCGCCACGGACAACAATGCTCCGCTATGGGATTCCAAATCCAACGATGTGGCGTGGAGGCTCTATCTCGGCGACCTTTTCGGAAAGGAGGATGTTCCTGCATATGCCGCGCCTGCCCGTGCCAATGATTATCACAACCTTCCTCCTGCTGTTTCTTTTGTCGGCAGTGTCGAGCCTTTTCGTGACGAAGCAGTAACATACATGGAGCGGTTGCGGGAGCAATGGATTCCCGTAAAATTCAAGGTTTTCGAGGGGGCTTTTCACGCCTTTGACATTCTCTCCCGCAATTCGACCATCGGGAAGGAAGCGACAGCCTTTCTTATGGAAGCCTTTAGTTACGCTGTTAAGCATTATTTTGCGGAGCAGCCAACAAAATAAGATGGATTATTCAATTATTATTTGAGAAAGATTGCCACGGCGGTCTTTTTTTCTGCGCACTTTCAGGAGGTGGCCGCCATGCGCATCGAAAACTTCATCCGCTTCACCGACCTTCGGCTTCAAGAAGGCGGTCAGCTCAACGGCTACACGCTCTACACCACGACCATGCTCCGAAACGGTGAGTATCCTGTGCGGTATTTCAACGCATATGGAATATTATTCACAAAAAGAACTTAATGATACGTTACTGCTCATATCTTCTACTATTAGCAAGTGTGAAAAGATGAAATTAAAATTTGAAGAGAGTACATCACAGTAATCTCTTTTAAAGAACAGAATTAAGGCATTGTATATCTCAAAGGATTTAAAATCGGCTATGCTACTTTATGTTTATATGCCCTCATTGCAAAGATATAAGCCACGAGTATAATTCCGACGCACCACGCAAGAGCAACCCAAATATCATTTCCGACAGGTTGCTCTGACAGGAGCGCCCGGATGGCGTCCACTATCGAAGTAACCGGCTGATTTTTGGCAAAGGCGCGAACAGGCCCCGGCATAGAAGCGGTCGGCACAAACGCCGAGCTGATAAACGGCAGGAAGATAAGTGGATAGGAAAAGGCGCCTGCGCCGTCCACCGATTTTGCGGACAGTCCGGCAATCGCCGCGATCCAGGTCAAGGCCAGCGTAAACAGCGCGAGTATCCCGGCCACGGCAAACCATGACAATACTCCCGCCGACGAGCGGAAGCCCATAATCAGCGCTGCGAGAATGATTACGACAACCGAAATCGCATTGGATACCAGTGAGGTCAGCACATGCCCCCACAGCGCGGCTGAACGCACAATCGGCATGGAGTGGAACCGTTCGAAGATTCCGCTTTTCATATCCATAAACAGGCGGTAAGCCGTATAAGATATACCACTTGCTATCGCAATCAGCAGGATGCCGGGTAACAGATAATTCACATAGTTACCCGTGCCGGTTTGAATCGCGCCACCCAACACATATACAAACAGAAGCATCATCGCAATCGGAGTGATGCAGACCGTGATAATGGTATCCATGCTGCGGAAAATATGGCGCATGGAACGCCCAAGCATAACGCTCATATCGCTGAAAAAGTGTTTCTTTACGGTTTCCATTTACTTTTCCTCCCTCTTGCCGATGATTGCGAGGAATATTTCCTCCAACGTCGGCTGTTTTTCCACATACTCCACCTTTGCGGGCGGAAACAGCTTTTTCAGTTCATCAAGGGTGCCATTCGCAATAATTTTCCCTTCATGCAGAATGGCGATTCGATCCGCAAGCTGCTCGGCTTCCTCCAAATATTGTGTAGTCAGGAACACCGTTGTGCCATTATCAGCAAGCTCTTTTACAGTATTCCAAACCTTGATGCGCCCTTCGGGGTCAAGCCCGGTGGTCGGCTCGTCGAGAAAGATAAGCTGCGGTTTTCCCGCAAGGCTCATGGCGATATCGAGCCTGCGGCGCATACCGCCCGAATAGGTGGAAACCCTGCGGTCGGCGGCATCTGTTAAGCCAAAGCGTTTTAGTAAATCGTCAGCCACTTGCCGGGGATTGGCAAGATGCCGCAGCTTGGCAATCATGATGAGATTTTCCCGCCCTGTTAAAACCTCGTCCACGGCGGCGAATTGCCCTGTCAGGCTGATGGACTGTCGTACATGGTCGGGCTTTGACGCGACGTCAAATCCGTTTACGATGGCGGTACCTCCGTCTTGTTTAAGCAGTGTAGTGAGGATTTTAACAATAGTTGTCTTACCCGCACCATTGGAGCCGAGCAGGGCGAAAATACTGCCTTTTTTCACCTCAAAATCAACGTCCTTCAGGACATGAAGCTTCTTATAGGACTTTTGCAGCCCTTTCACTTCAATTGCTTTTTCCATCCCGATATCCTCCTTTTTTATCCGTATCCTTTTTTATGGCCTTATAAACTTCTTGGTCAACAGATTCTTGATAGATGTCAGCGTAAGTTTTTGAATCTTTGATTAGATCGTCGCAGAAAGCCGCTACATCATTTCCCGTCACTTCGAGCACGCTTTTCCCAAAAGTCGCGCCCTCTTCAAAAAGATCGACAATCCCCGAGAGCAAACCTATCCCGTTGGTTAGCTCAACAGGGCCGACCTTAAAGAGATATTTTTGAATCTCTTTATAAACAATCTGATAATCTTGCGGGAGCGCTTTGACACGCGCCATGTGCGCTCGCCACTCTTTTTTGCCTTCGATGATATCCTGTATTCTCATTTTATCTTATCCTCCTATTTACCTAATTTTTTAGCGATATTATTGTTGAGTTGCTCACGCCACTTGTCACGATAAGACTTTGCCCCTTCTTCACCTGCCAGTGCTGAACAAAATCCTTTGATATCGTCACCCAAAACCTCTTGGACACTCTGATCGTCCGCCGCCGCTTCTTCGAGCAGACCAAGCACACCGTCAAGAATTGGCATGAGGTTGCGACCGGTGAAATCTGAGTGCGGCCAAAGATTGGCCTTAATTTTTTCCCATGCCGCTTGATAATCTGCCGGCAGATTTTTGGCTCGCGATTCAAAAGTTTTCAATTCTTTCGTCATGTCGCTGCCTGTGATTTTTTCCCAAAAATCCATTATTTTTTCTCCTTTAACTCGTTAATTTTTGATGATATGAACTCCCATTTTTCCCAAAACTTCCGCAGTTCCTCACGCCCCGCGTCGTTGAGCACGAAAAACTTCCGCGGCGGCCCCTTGTCGGAGGGCTTTTTTTCTATGTCCACGAGTTTATTCTTCTCAAGCCGCACCAAAATGGTGTAGACAGTTCCTTCCACAACATCTGTGAAGCCGAGAGCATTCAACCGTCGCGTGATTTCGTAGCCGTAGGTTTCTCCGCGGCTTATAATTTCAAGGACGCAACCCTCAAGCACGCCCTTGAGCATTTCCGTTAGATTTTCCAGCATAATCCCTCCTTTGCTATTCTGTATGACTAATATTCTGTATTACTTACTACTGCTATATAGTAGCACGTAATAGTGCAGTTGTCAAGCAAAAAATAGGCCTGCAAAAGTAACTTCATGAGCCAGTTCTAAATGCCTTTATAGCACAACCTTAAGCTCTAAACTATATTCAAAAAGAAGAGCAACAGCATGGGGAGCAAATCTTTAATTACATGCAAAGCAAAGGTATGTATAATCCTAAATAAAGGCGGGGAAAAATAACACCTAGTACATCAATAAGTGATGAACTAGGTGTTATTTTTCATTTTAAAAGGGCAGTATTGCACTATATGTATTATTATATCAGTATGCTATGAAGGAGGTAGGAGTTGTGTCGGAAATCAGATCAATGCCTAAGGAAAAAGGAATAGAACAGGGATTAAGTATGTTGCAAGAAGGATATATGTATATTTCTAATCGGGCTCAAAATTTTCAATCAGATGTATTTGAGACACGATTACTTGGGAAAAAAACTATCTGTATGGTGGGGAGAGAAGCAGCAAAGATATTTTATGATAAGGATAAATTTACCCGAAAAGGTGCCGCTCCTAAACGTGCTCAAAAAACCTTGCTTGGAGAGGGTGGGGTGCAAATATTAGGTGGTCAGACTCATCTACATCGAAAAGCTATGTTTATGCGTATGATGGAACCAGTTGCATTGCAAAGAATGAGAGAACTCATCAAACATGAGTGGGAAGTCGCTATTCTACACTGGATGAAAAAGAAAAAAGTAGTGCTTTATGAGGAATCCAAGAAACTATTAATGCGGGCCATATGTCAATGGGCGGGAGTACCACTTAAGGAAGATGAAATAAAAAAGTGGGCAGATAATATGGCAGCTATGTTTGAAACTCCAATGACGATAGGGCTGGAACATCATAAAGGAAGAAAAGCTCGTCGCGAGTCCGAAAAATGGATTCGCGAAATGGTAGAAGATGTACGGGAGAAGAAACTCAGTCCTCCGGAAAATAGTGTACTTTATCAATTTTCATGACATAGGGATCTGGAGGGTAATCTATTGGACCCGCAAATTGCAGCGGTAGAAGTATTAAATATCTTAAGACCTACCGTCGCAGTGGCAATCTATATTAATTTTATTGCAGTGAGTTTATATCACCACCCCGATGAGAAGAAAAAACTTGCCTCCAAGAATGGTAGGAACCTAGAAATGTTTGTACAAGAGGTGCGTCGTTTCTATCCTTTCTTTCCCTTTAATGGCGCTCGGGTAAAAGAGGATTTTATCTGGAAGGGATATAAGTTTAAAAAGGGTACTTTGACCCTATTGGATTTCTATGGCACTAATCATGATGCGAACCTATGGGAAAACCCAGAGTTATTCAAACCAGAACGTTTTGCTAAGTGGGATGAAGATCCTTTCACTCTAATTCCCCAGGGAGGTGGGGATCACCATACAGGGCACCGTTGTCCTGGAGAATGGATTACCTTAGATACTATGAAAATAAGCCTTGACTACCTAGCCAATGAAATTGCATATGAAGTACCTGATCAAGATCTCAGCTATAGCTTAGTAGATATCCCCAGTATTCCTAAAAGTAAATTCATTATGAAAAATGTACAACGTAAATGACTCTTTATATTTGCAACGGTCTAAGACTTTTATTCCCTGTACTTTTTAGAGGATGAGAGATTTCTTTCATTTGAATAGGGAACACAATGAACTGAGATATCTGACACGGACAACTATTACAGTTGAGTTAGCCAAAGAAATCAATTTAAATATCATACAAGGAATCTATGATATATCACAATTCAATAAAAAATGGAGGTTTTCAGTAGAGACCAATGAAATGGAGAATGTAATGAATAAGTTAGCTTCTTTAGGAATCAAAAATCTAATTGCAGAACCTCCCACCTTGGAAGAATTATTTATGCGTCACTATGGTGATAAAATGAAGGGAAGGAGCTGAAATGAAATGAAAGGGAATCATTTTGTTAGTAGTATTACAATAGTCTATTGTTTTACATCTTTTTTACCGATGAAAATTCAGAAAAGCATCCCGATACTAAATCGTGAGTTAAGATTGCAAGCTCTTGGTAAGACATGGAAGTATCGGACTGAAACCAGTATTCTAGCAGTCCCAGTATACCAGAGGCAAGGAAAGTCAAGGGATAGTTTAACTGTCCGTCGCTATTAGGCATCTTTTTCCTCCAATAATAAATCTATTTTAACGAATATTATAACATATTAATAAAAGTAATAGTATATACTGATTATTTAACATTAAATCATAAAAAAGTGACCTGTGCAACATATAAGACAATGTAAAATATGCCATATATCAGGGTGGTGGGGAGGAAGTCGAAGTGCTTTGTCCCGGCAACATAAAAAAGCACTTGCAAACATCACCACTATTAGCAAAAAGGATTGCCTTAGAAATTGGTAAAGATGCTGATTATATTAATGCTGAAATAATAGGCAAAGCTTCACGCTCAATAACTTTATTCCCAAATAAATGGGCTGACTTAGGTAACGAATATGAATTATTCCAAAATATAAAAAAGTTATGGCATACTGTTGCATATTTTGAATAACCCCAATAATAAAGGATAGGGTAGTACGGAAGAAAATATATATAACTAAATAATCTAGAATCACTATGGCGGTCAAACTGGCCGCTAATCTTATATATACATGTCATTATTGATCGCTTACTACCTTTTAAATAATATATGTATTCATTTGGTCTACGGAGCGTGGATTATTTTCTGGAGTATCTACGTTTATAATAAAAATTGAGGTGAACATAATGAATATAAAAAGAAAAAAAGAACTTTTGGAAGTCTATAAAAACAGACATCCTGAAATGGGCGTAATATCTTATTGTTGTAAAGAAACTGGCGAAGCATTTTTAGGTATCTCCAAAGATACAAAAGCGGATTTCAACAGCACTAGTGTTAAATTAGCAGCGAACTGGCACCCCAATAAACGATTACAGGAACTTTGGAACAAATATGGCCAAGAAAGCTTTAAACTATCAGTTATCAAAGTGTTAAAGTATGATGACCCACACGAAGATCATACAGCAGAATTAGAAAGCTTAAGAGAGCAGTGTTTAGCTGCTGATCCTAATGCAAGGAGGATATGGAGATGAATGAAAAAAATAGTTATGATGTCAGACGGTTATGATCGCGTAGATGGAAGAAATGCATATCACTCTGACATCAAACGTTTAACTTTAGGGATGCCAATACTAGAAGAAAATAAAAAAATACAAATTGCTGCACAGATTTGGAAATCTAATAAAGACGGCAAATTGATATTAGCGCAGGAGCTCTCTGTACATCAAGTATTTGACTTGATAATCTTTTTGTCCAGGACATTACTTTACTTCAAGGAGGCTTATCGGTTTCCGCTTTTATATGACCCGGAAAAACCAATCGTGGAACGTATTGGGGTACAAGGTGGTGTACTACCCGTAGAGATTTGTATTGACAACCAAAACATCAATGAGGACATTAAAGCATTTGCTCAAAACCTGAATGATTTAGGAGAATTGATTGGAGAACGTGAGCGGGTACTTAGCCGCATTTTAGAAGAATTGGAGTGTTATTAACATGAAACAGACTTGTATTTTATCACCTGCCAGACAACTAACAGAAGATGAGCAATCCCTTATCTGGCAAAAACCACCTTCACATATTGAAAGTGAGGCAGAAAAACGTATATATCAAGAAGTAGTAAGAAATTGGAAACGCGGTGAAATGAAAATCAATACAATTTTGCTGGAAGGCGATGCAGGCTCAGGAAAAACCCAGCTTGCGAAGGCCCTCTCTGCTGATTTTAACTTACCTTATACCAAAGTAACCTGCTTTGCAGATATGGATAAATCCGACGTGCTGGGTTCTATTCTTCCAGTACTGTCAGAAAAAGATGATAAATCAGGTACGGTTGAATATCGGTATTATCCATCAGAAATTGTCCGTGCTTATGAAAATGGATGGCTTTTGGAAATTCAAGAGCCGACAGTGATTCGGGATGCTGCTGTTTTGATGGCTCTAAACTCTGCACTAGAACCGGATGGCAGCCTAAATTTACCAACTCGTATCGTACATCGGCATCCGGATTTTATTGCTGTTATTACAACAAACCGTGGCTACAATGGCTATCGTCCTTTAAATGAAGCTTTGCGTGATAGAGTGCAGCATGCCGAAAAACTAGACTTACCCCCCAAGGCAGTTATGATGGAACGAGCCGAAGCTAAGACCGGTTATCAGTCTGAAAATGTTCTTGCTCTTTTAGCCGAAACTATTATCTTGCTGGATGAAACAGCCTGGGCTAATGCAATCAAAGGTGTGGCCGGGATGCGCTCTTATATTTTTTGGGTTGATGCTGTTGCAAGTGGTGCATTAATACAGAATACCCTGTATCAGAAAGTGCTGTATAAAATAACCACAGATCCACAAGAGATTGCCATTTTAGAACAGGCGCTGTCAAGCCATGGCTTGACAGATAAGCTTGCAGAATTGGATACTGTCTGTCATTCTCATTCAGATAGGGAGAATCCGGAAGTTATGGAACTTCATATTTCCGAAAACGGAGAATACTCTGCAGAAACAGATAAAGCTGATAAAAATGCAATCCGTCTGAGGAAATCAGCAGACAGTGAGGGACATTCCAATGAAAGCGATGAGAGCAATGAGAACAGTGCTGGTGAGTCGAGTAATGACAATGGAGAAAATGGTTCTCCGCTTTATCACGAACTGGATAAACTTGTTACAAAAGAACAAAAAAAAAGAATTTCGCAAACAATTAAATATGGAAGCGCGGCAAAGTGCTCAAGGCAGTTGCCATGAAGCAATCAAGCTTATTGTTCACCGTCCAGAAGCTACCGCTCGAAATAGGGAAGAATATCACAAAATGGCTACTGCCTTGTTGCCAGTCATTCAGGAACTAATACGCAAAACAAACCCACTTTTAGAACATGAAGTTTCCGCTGAATTTGCTAAATCTCAGCTTTATGGCACAAAATTCTGTGCAGATCAGGTAGCTTCTTTGGGTTTCCGCGTATTTGCCCGCAAGCGTCCGCCTGGGGAAGAACCCTCTCTTGCCGTTGCTCTTAGGATTGATGAATCAGCGTCCATGTCAGCCTTTGGTCGCTTAGATGCAGCCAAACAGGCAGCCGTCGCTTTATATGAATTTTGTACTGGGTGTGGCATTCCAATAATGATTTACGGGGATACAGCAGACCGCTCCAAGCTGGAACAAATGTCCATTTATGCATATGTAGACTTTCAAAGCAAAGATGCAGGTGAAAAATATGCTCTTATGAACATTCAGGCTCGCAGCAATAATCGGGATGGTATGGCATTACGTATTATTTCCGATAGATTGCTTAATGCACCGCAAAAAACTAAATTAGTAATCAGCATCAGCGACGGGCAGCCTAAGGCTATGCCCGATTACACAGGTGAAAAAGCAGCTTATGATATGAAAGATACTTTACAGGAATATAGACGAAAAGGCGTCCAATTCCTTGCTGCAGCTATTGGACAGGATAAAGAGGCAATCCGTGAACTTTACGGAGCTGAAAATACACTGGATATAACCGATTTGAAGCAGCTTCCAGCAAGATTGGTACAAATAATCGCAAGATTTCTATAATATGTTATACTAAACAGAAATAGAGGTGAAGACATGGATTGTGTGAAAATAGGCAAATTGATTGCCAAACTGCGAAAGGAAAAAAACCTTACACAGAAAAATATTGCAGATGCGTTGGGGATTCAAAGTAAAACGGTTTCTAAGTGGGAATGTGGTTTAGGGTGTCCAGATCTACCGCTATGGCCGGAACTATCTGCCATTTTGGGCGTTGATATGAAACAGATGATGGAGGGTGAAATTACGCCAAATAAGCCAGACAGCGGCAACATTGACAAAGTACGTTTTTATGTCTGCCCTTTCTGCGGAAATATTCTTGTTAGCACAGGAAGTGCCTCTATTTTCTGTTGCGGAAGAAAATTAGAACGTATCTTACCTATGGATACACTTATTGCACCCAAAATCATAGTAGAGGAAATAGATGCTGATTACCTTGTCACCTTTGACCATCCAATGACCAAAGAACATTATCTTTCTTTTGTGGCCTATGTTAAAAGCGACAAAGTATTTCTGAATCGCTTGTATCCAGAACAAAGTCCAACTTGTAGGTTTCCTATAACTACTGGTGGCAAACTATATGTTTATTGTGTTAAACATGGTTTATTGGTATATCCAGATAATTTATAATGATGTCTAAAGCAGAGTTCGGTATTAACATAATTGATGTATATTTGAATTACATTATGGATCTAAAGAGAGCTATTATAGGAGATTTCTCTATATACAAGTTACAGTTTTATTCTATCATATAACATTGACAACAGAATGCCATAATTATAAGATGGAATAAGCTGAGATGAGTTTAGGTATAGCCTTTTGTTTAGCTTTGGGAATAAATATGAGTGTCTTGAGCCTCTGAATGTGCGGGAGAGCTTTAGGGGAATTAAGAATATGTTATCTGTTTAGAATTAGAGATCGCGTATATAATTTGATAATATTGTAAATTAATTATAAAACAAATGGAGGTAACTTATGTATAAAGAACGTATTATAGAGCAAATGAAGGAAATATTTAAAGAAATTCCTTTCGGAATAGATCATACACTTAAAGTCCTTAAAAATGCTGAGGATATAATGGAAGGCGAAAATGTAGGTCATAAGGAAAGGGAGTTAATATCAATTGTAGCTGTATTTCATGATATCGGAGCAGTAGAAGCACAACGTAAGTATGGTTCTATAGAAGGAGCCTATCAGGAAAAAGAAGGTCCTGAAGTTGCAAGAAAGATATTAGAAAAGGAAGGTTTAAATTCAAAGGATATAGAAAGAATATGCTACATTATTGGCAACCATCATACTCCTTCTAAAATTGATGGCCTTGATTTTCAAATACAATGGGAAGCAGATTTGCTAGAGAATTTAACAGTTATGGATAAACAAAAAGAACAACAAAAAATAAAAAAATGTATAGATGATAATTTTAAAACAGCCACAGGAAAAAATATTGCTTATGAGCGTTTTATTTTAGGCTAGAAAATTTATGCTGCTGAAACTCATTATTGTAAGCCGTTATGACAGGATGAATCTGCGCCGCTTGACAAGCTGAAAGCTCTGCTCTACTCAAAGGGTAAGTATTCACCTCAAATGTGAAAAGCTGTAATAAGAAAATTCTTGTGGGAAGCATGGTTTTCGCTTGCTTGCGGACGTAGGACCAAATTTATACATTTAAAGGAGATATCAATTATGCTATGGGTTCGGTATTTGGAGCAGTATGTGCATGGGTTAAGGTACTTTACGCTTTAAACAATCGTTACTTAATGAATGAAAAAGGAGCACTAAAATGGGTTAATAGTTTTGAAGTGAAACCGATGGATATGGAAGCAAAAGTATCTAAAGGTGATATGAAAGAGAAAATTGACCTGCAATCACTACTTGTAAAGGAGAGAAAAATAATATTTCCGTTTTCTAAAAACAAAGAACAATAGTCCCATTATCAAAGGGAAATTGTTCTTTGTTGGAGCAAAACTATTCCTTTGTAAAATTGTCAAAATACCCTTGAATATAAACAAGGGGTGTACCCTTATCCCCACTACCGGAAGTTAAGTCACAAAGAGAACCCAAAAGGTCAGTAATTCTTCTGGGGGTGGTACCTTGGGATTCCATGGCACCCACAAGGTTATCCTTTTTATTTTCAATATATTCTGATATGGCTTTTTTTAGTTTCTCTCCTCTTAAATGGGGAAATTCATTGTCCGCAAGGTATTTTAATTTTACTTCATTGGGAGTACCTTCTAAATCAGGGGTGTAGGCGGGAGATACCACTGGATCAGCAAGTTCCCAGATTTTACCCACAGGATCTTTAAAGGCACCGTCACCATAGATCATTACCTCAACATTTTTTCCAGTCTTCTCCCTAAGAATATGTTGAATTTGATCCACAATCCTCTGACAATCCCGGGGAAAAAGTTTGATACTATCTTCCGTTGCTTTATTAGACCCCAAAAGACCATAGGTCTCATTATATCCGCTATTCTCAATAGGTGAGGATAAAATATCCTCAAGATTGAAAACTTTTTCCCCGCCATTTTCCCTCAATATCTTTTTGGTTCTAAATCGACTATGGATATCGCAGGTAAGCACAGATTTTGTATAGTCTAATATTGTTTTAGCATTATTAGAAAAGATAATCTCACATTCCACACCATACTCTTCTATCAAAGACTTATAATAATCAATATAATCCACACCAGTGAAAGTATGCTTGTTATAGCCAAAGTGATGACGAAATTCCTCTTCTGTTAAAACATCAGTCCAAGGATTAATGCCTTTTTCATCCAGATTCTCCAGACTAATTAAATGATTGCCAACTTCATCTGAAGGATAACTTAGCATCAAAATAATTTTTTTTGCACCCTTTGCAATGCCCCTTAGGCAAATAGCAAAACGGTTACGGCTTAAAATAGGGAATATGACTCCAAGAGTATCGTCACTAAATTTAAATTTTACATCCTTAGCAATGTCATCTATCCTTGCATAATTACCTTGGGCTCGAGCAACCACCGATTCGGTAACCGCCACAACGTCCCTATCCTGAATGGAAAATCCTTCGGATTTTGAAGCCTTTATCACACTATCTACGATGATTTCTGTTAAATTGTCTCCTTTATTGATTATAGGAGTACGAATCCCTCTAACTACTGTTCCTACCATTCTTTCCATAAAAAGTCTCTCCTTAATTATCAACTTTTGATCATCCACATCTTATTTTATAATAGAAACATAGTTATTACAATGAAATCATGACACCGCTAACTCTATTTTGAATATTCTACTTTCTCAGGATATAGTAATATCATAGATTGTGTGTTCTATTTGACCGCTTACGGCAGATAGTCATCAGATAAAATCAGTTATACCCATAAGCTTTTAATACAAGAATTCCATGAAGTATAATGTTTTCCGTTATTGTAGCAATCTCCTCAGCGGATTGCTTCATATCACTGAATAACCAGTTCTCTATAATCCCGATGCATCCGGATAATACGAAGGAATAATATATTTCATAAATTTCAGGATCTGCTTTGGCAAAGAGGTATTCCCAATCATAGAAACATTTCTCTTTTAAAATGGTCTTTAATTTATCAATAAAGTTCCAATCTTTGTTTTCCCCCAATATTGCACGACAAAAGTCAGCATTTTCACCAAGAAACTGGAAAATATCTTTTAGCAGAGGAAAGGGTTTTCCCTTTAGTTCTTCTGCCTGATGTGATTCTAAAATATCTTGGAAATATTCCAGCATTTCATTTTCTATGTGTTCCAAAAGGTCAAAAATGTCCCTGTAGTGAAGATAGAAAGTTCCACGATTTAAATTCACGTAGGCTGTAAGCTCTTTCACGGAAATCTGACGTACTGGTTTTTTTAGCATCAATTCTGTCAGCCCGTTTTTCAGCATTGTCTGTGTACGTATTACACTGCGGTTATTTCCCTTTGTATTCATAAATTTCCTCCTTTCAATGAACATATAAAAAAGATATGTTGAATATTAAACGCCTGAAAAAATACTGATTATTGTATTTTTCAGTACTCTTGTTTATACTATAACACGAGTATAAAAATAATCAAGTGTTGATTTTAAATTTAATTGGAGTGATGACATGGATAAGTATGCGGAATTTATTTTAGGACATAGAAGATGGATTATTGGAATTTTCTTGTTCCTTGCCTTGGTGTGCGCAGGACTTTCTACTATGGTAGGAGTGAATTACAATTTTGCAGATTATTTATCGGATGATGCAAAATCCACAAAGGCACTGGACGTTATGGAAAAAGAGTACAGCCAGTCTGTTCCGAATATGCGTGTCATGATTTATGATGTTACGATTCCGGAAGCATTGCGTTATAAGGAGAAATTGGAAAAAGCAAAGGGCGTAGAAGAAGTCAACTGGCTTGACGATGCCGTTGATATTTATGCACCTATTGAAATGGCAGATGATTCGGCGCTAGAGGAATGGTATAAAGATTCAGATGCCCTGTATTCTATTACAGTTAGTGATGAGAAAAAAGAAGAAGCAGTAGCAGAAATCAGAAAAATCATCGGAGATGAGAATGCCATGTCTGGGACTGCAGTTACAGATGTGCTCTCTCCAATCCATACATCTAAAGACATTCAAAAAATTATGATTTTTGTAATTCCAGTTGTATTTATTATCTTGATTTTATCAACTACATCATGGTTTGAGCCTATTTTGTTTATGATAACCATAGGAATTGCAATTATGTTGAACAAAGGCACGAATCTGATGTTCGGAACAATTTCTTTTGTGACTAATGCGGCGGGAAGTGTGCTGCAGTTGGCAGTTTCTATGGACTATTCCATATTCCTTCTACACCGATTTGCGGAGAATAGAAGCGAAGGGAAAGACATTCAAGAGGCAATGGTTTATGCGGTGAAGCAGTCTGTGGGTTCCGTTCTATCCAGCGGACTTACCACAGTTACTGGGTTTGCGGCACTGATTCTGATGCGGTTTAAGATTGGACCGGATATGGGATGGGTAATGGCAAAGGCTATTGTACTCAGCTTAATTTGTGTTCTTTGTTTATTGCCGGCTCTTGCGATTACTACTTATAAATGGATTGATAAAACACAGCACAGACCGTTTTACCCGGATTTTCACGCGCTGTCAAAAGGAGTTATGAAAATTCGTATTCCAATATTGGGTTTGATTTTGTTAATGATAGTCCCATGTATTCTGGGACAGTCAAAGAATGATTTCCTATATGGTGCAAGCAAAGTGTATAATACAAAAGCGACCCAGATGGGGCGTGACCAGCTGGCGATTGAAGAAAAATATGGTACGTCAAATCCTGTAGTGGTCATGGTCCCGAAAGGGGAGATGAACAAAGAGATTGCATTGAACAAAGAATTAAAACAAGAGGATTATGTGACATCCATTATTTCCTATGTGAACACTGTGGATGCTGCCATACCTGCGGATTTTGTTCCAACAGAGGAGATTTCAAAACTGTATTCAGAGCATTACAGTCGTTTTATTCTTACACTGGATGCGGAAGAAGGAGAAGAAGGCTGGGATCAAAAAATTAATAAAATTCGCTCCATCAGTCAGAAATATTATGGAGAGGAAGCATTGATAGCTGGTGACCTTGTCAGTACTGGGGACTTGAAAACGACAATTACGCAGGATAATACAAAGGTAAATATCTTAGCTGTTGGATTCGTATTTTTGATTTTATTGTTTAACTTTAAATCAATCAGTATTCCTTTTATTTTAACTTTAGTTATTGAAATTTCAATCTGGATCAATCTGGCAATTCCATATTTTGTTTCTACTACTTTGCATTACATTTCATATCTGATTATCAGTTCCGTGCAATTAGGTGCCACGATTGATTATGCTATTCTTTTTACAAGCCGATACATTGAGATGAGAAGTACGATGGAGAAAAAAGAGGCAGCAAAAGAGACGATCAGGGTCTGTACATTATCGATCTTTACTTCCGCCAGCATATTAACTATAGCAGGTGTTGTGCTGGGAGAAATATCAACGAATCTGGTTTTGAGTCAGTTGGGAACATTGATAGGACGAGGAGCTGTGATTTCTTTCCTGCTTGTTCTGATTGTCCTTCCTGCGCTTCTTATGATTTTTGATAGAATGATTGAAAAAACAACTTATCATACAGAATTTTATAAGGAGGCTGAATAATATGAAAAGGAATAAAAAAATAGTTATGAAAACAACATTTGTTGCCCTATGTATGGTGATAACGGTAAATAGCGGAATTACTGTTTTTGCAGCGGATAATGATGTGACAAAGGATGAAAATGTTTATGTGAATCTGAATCAAGATGGAAGTGTTTCCGGTATCTACGTTGTAAATGAATATACTCTGGAACAGGCAGGGAAAATTACAGATTATGGAGATTATTCTTCTGTAAAAAACTTAACAACGGATCAAAAAATCGAGATATCCGGAAACCAGATAAGTACTGATGCTCCAGAGGGAAAGTTCTATTATCAAGGGAACATGAACACAAAAGATATGCCATGGAACATTAAGATTTCTTATTGGCTGGATGGAAAAGCCATAGATGCAGAGAAACTTGCGGGAAAAAGCGGTAGTCTAGAAATTAAAATTCAGATTAGAGAAAATGAGGATTGCCCAAAAGAATTTTTTGAAAATTATCTTCTTCAGGCGACGGTTGTTCTGGATAAGGAAAAGTGTTCAAATATTGTTGCAAAAGGAGCAATAGCAGGAAATGTAGGGAGAAATAGGCAATTACTCTATAATATCATAGCTGGTAATGAAAAGGATATTACGATTTCAGCTCAGGTGCATGACTTTGAGATGGAAGGAATCAGCTTTCAGGGTGTGCCGATGTCATTTGATATAGATAGAGACTCTATCGATGATTCAAAAATCACAGATAAAACAAAAGGACTTACAGATAGTGTCCAGAAACTTGATGATGGAGCTGGCGATTTAAAGGAAGGTACAGAAGAAGTAGCAGATGGTGGGACGAAACTAAAACAGGGGATTTCCACATTTGCAAATCGTGTTTCTGTCTTACAGAAAGGTGGCAATAGTTTGTCTGCGGGTGGGTCTTCCCTGCAGTCTGGAGGACAGGAACTGCAAGCAGGTTTGAATCAATATGTAGCAGGGACGGAAAGTCTGGTTTCTGGAGTAAAACAATATATGGAGGGAACGGGAAAACTTGCTGAAGGGGCAAAACAATTGAAACCTTTAGAAAATCTTTCCCAGGTAAATAAAAGTATTACAGGACTTTATCAAGTAGTTGCAGAAGGAAATGCCCAGGAGGGAACTCCAAGTTTACAGGCCGGAGCGAGTAACCTGACAAAAGGTTTGCAGACAATCCAGGAGCAGGTGCAAAAATTGGCAGGAAGTACAGATGCAGAGCAGCTGCAGAAATTGATGGAGGCATTAAATCAGGTACAGACGACAGCAGGGCAGCTTTCTACCAGTGCCCAGAAGGTAAGTGATGTAATCCAGACCAGTAAGACGATTATTGGGCAGATAGAGAGTTATCATCAAAGTGTCATGGACTCGCTGCAAAACCAAACAGATAAGGTAAATAAAACCATTGCCCAAAGTGGAGGAAAATTAGCCGCTCAGGTCAACGGTCAGGTGGACGGAATAAATCAGGAGATTATAAAATCTGTGGAAGGCACAAACAGTCAGATAGACAGTGCAATTGCGGCAGTGCAGTCCGCCGTGGACAGTGGGTCTCTTGATGAAGAAACGGCACAGCAGGTAATTGCTAATATGGAAGACTCAAAAGTTGAAGAGCTAACGGTTGGTTATGTAGATACACCATCCATTTCTGCTTCTGTTCAGATGCCAAAAGAAGATGCACAGATTCAGAAAAGTATCGAACAGTTAAATGCAATGTCTGGAAACTTAACGACCGCAGCAGAAAACTTTCAAACAGCCTCAAAGCAGTTAAAGCAGATTGCTGAAAATATTCCGATGATAAAAGGAAATGCTTCTATTGAGAAACTCTCAGAATCAATCACCGCTGCTTATAATGGGGCTGTAGGCCTCCAGAAAGGGATTGATGGTGTTGGAAATGCTTTGAACCAGTTAAAAACGAGCACAGACGGTTTTTCAGATGCAGGGAAAGGAGTTTCCTCTTTGATAGCCGGATTTGAAGAATTGCAGAAAAATGATCCTGCACTTTTAGAAGGGACAAAAACTCTTTCCGATTCTGGTAAAACCTTAACGGCAGGTGCCGATTCTTTGTATTCCGGAATTCGTAAGTTAAATGGAGGTATTGGAAGTTTTTCATCAGGACTGTCTTCTTTGAACCAGGGAGCAGATTCTCTGAATACTAATATGGGAACGCTGACAAATGGTCTTGAAAGCTTGGAAAAAGCAACCGGGGAACTAAAAGAAGGAACCGGGAAATTGAGAGAAAAAACCAGCAATATAGACGAGCAGATAGAGACAGAGATAGATGATATGCTTCAAGAGATATCAGGAAGTGATTTTGAGCCGGTTTCCTTTGCTTCTAAGAAAAATACAGAGGTTGGATTAGTACAGTTTGCCATCAAGACAGAAGGGATAAAACTGCCAGAGATAGAAGAACCAGAAGTAGAGCAAAAAAAAGAAACGATTTGGGATAAAATAAAAGAACTGTTTTAAACTAGGAAGGGTAGATATGCAGCAAAGAGTCATTACAATTGGAAGAAAATTTAGAAGTAATGGAAGTGTAATTGCAAAGGATTTGACAATTTGACAGATGCTTATCTATATGAAACGGTGAAGCTTGCCAAAAGAATGTATCCATAAAAGCAAATAGAATATTCGACACAATAGAATAGCCTCTTGACACTTTTTGTCGGGAGGCTTTTATCATGCTAGGAAAAAGATAATGTTCTGAACATAAGGAGAAATCAAACTATATGATTACCAAGATAAAAAAACGTGATGGTAGAGAAGTGCCGTTCAATATTGAGAAAATTGCCAACGCCATATTTAAAGCTGCAAGTACCACCGGAGGAAAAGACTACAAAACTGCATTGCCGCTGGCTGAAAAAGTAGTTGGATATATTGAAAAAGTATTGGGTCAAAAGGTCCCTGCCGTGGAGGAAATTCAGGACGCAGTTGAAAAGGTGCTGATAGAAAATGGTCATACCCGGACTGCAAAGGCGTTTATTCTTTACAGGGCCGAGAGGACACGTATCCGCGAAATGAATACTCGGCTGATGAAAATATATGAGGATTTAACCGGGGATGAAAATGTTGTAAAAAAGGTCCAGGCCTTTGCCGCTGACAATGCGTTAACCGAGATTGACAGGAATACATATCAGGCAATGGAGGCCTTTGTACATAACCTGAACACCATGCACAGCAGGGCTGGAGCTCAGATCCCTTTTAGTTCCATCAATTATGGTATGGATACATCGCCAGAAGGAAGAATGGTAATCAAGAATGTACTTCTTGCTACAGAGGCAGGGCTTGGCAATGGAGAAACTCCTATTTTTCCCATTCAAATTTTCAGAGTAAAAGAGGGTGTGAATTTTAATCCGGGAGAACCGAATTATGATTTATTCAAATTAGCATGCAAAGTAAGCGCTAAAAGGCTTTTCCCCAATTTCTCCTTCCAGGATGCACCCTTTAACTTGAAATATTACAAACCCAGGCACCCTGAAACCGAAATCGCCTATATGGGCTGTAGGACAAGAGTCATAGGCAATGTGCATGATCCATCCAGGGAGATTGTCTATGGAAGGGGAAATTTGAGTTTTACTACAATAAACCTTCCGCGGATTGGATTGAGAAGCAATAAGAATATTAATTTTTTCTTTAAAGATCTGGACAAAAAGATTGACTTGATTATCGATCAGCTACTGGAAAGGTTTGAAATCCAAGCGCGGAAAAAGGTAAAAAACTTTCCCTTCCTGATGGGACAGGGAGTATGGATGGATTCGGATAAGCTCGAGTGGGAAGGAGAAATTAGAGAAGTTCTAAAGCATGGGACTCTTAGCATGGGATTTATTGGCCTGGCGGAGTGCTTAAAGACCTTGATTGGAAAACACCACGGGGAGTCGGAAGAAGCACAAAAATTAGGGCTTGAGATTATCGGCCATATGCGGAAACGTATGGATGAGGCAACCAGTAAATACAAAATAAACTTTACGCTTCTGGCAACTCCAGCCGAAGGAATAGCAGGACGTTTTGTAAAAATGGATCGAAGTATTTTCGGAACAATTGAAGGGATTACAGACAGAGAGTATTACACAAATAGCTTTCATATACCGGTTTATTATGAAATCAGTGCTTTTGATAAGATAAGGCTTGAGGCTCCTTACCATGAGTTTACAAATGCCGGGCATATTACCTATGTGGAACTGGATGGGGATCCTACGCAGAATCTTGAGGCTTTTGAGAAAATTGTCAGGGCAATGAAGAAAGCAAACATAGGATACGGCTCCATCAATCACCCGGTGGATCGGGACCCTGTGTGTGGATATACCGGGATTATTGGGGAAACCTGTCCTTCCTGCGGAAGAGAGGAAGGCAACATCCGGTTTGAAAGAATCAGACGTATCACAGGCTATCTTGTAGGAACTCTAGATCGGTTCAATGATGCGAAAAAAGCTGAGGAAAGAGACAGGGTAAAACATTCTTTGATTTCTTCTTGAAAGGGGGTATTGAAATGAGGAACATGCTTAGAATTGCGGGGGTTGTGAAGGAGTCCATTGTAGACGGCCCCGGGTTACGCTTTGTCGTATTTGCCCAGGGCTGCAAACACAATTGTTTTGGTTGCCAAAACCCCCATACCCACTCCTTCACGGGAGGGACTTTGGTAACAATAGATTCCATTCTGGAACAGGTAAAAAAGAATCCGTTATTGGATGGAGTTACTTTGAGCGGCGGTGAACCTTTTGAACAGGCAGAGGTTCTTTCAAAACTTGCAAGAAGGGTTAAGAAACTGGGACTCAATGTGATAACATACACCGGATACACCTACGAAGAAATTGTAGCTGGCTTCGGGGAATTAGAAGGTTGGGATAGCCTTTTGAATGCGACTGATATCCTGGTGGATGGGCGGTTTATGCTCGATAAGAAGAATATCCTACTCAAATTTAGAGGCTCTGAAAACCAGCGTATCATTGATGTTAAGGAAACGATGCGGGAAAAAAGATTGGTTTTAATGAGCATATAAATAAAAATTTACTAGAACAGTCTCTGTGATGTTCTGAGAGAATGATTCAGTTCAATGAAAAATAAATGACATTATAAACAGGGTTATTAATAACCCTGTTTAATAGCCGGCTAGAGTGTATTAAGTTACACTTTGACCGGTTTGTTTTGTTTTTTCAGGTCTCCGGCATATATTTAATGATAAATTATAACATGAGAATATTCAAACGGGAATTATTTAATTTTTTAAGATTAAT
>USMD01000006.1 GCA_900555725.1 uncultured Garciella sp.
AGATTTCTGCCTGTCTCGTGGGCTCGGAGATGTGTATAAGAGACAGATAGTATATTTATGTTAAGGGATTCAACGTTATTTATTGATAATAGGAACCATATCCCCTTTAACTTTCCCCTTTATTTAGATAAAGCTTGTATCTTCCAATAGTGCTTTGCCATTGGAAGATGTGGTTCCTATAAAATCTTTAAGGAGGGTTTTTTATGCATTGCCCAGTTTGTGGACAAAAATATATCGGTAAAATAGGCAGAAAAAAGTTCTTTTGTAGCAATTGCTACTCAGAACTTGTGATCTCTAAGGATAAATGCAGTGTATTTCAAATCGATGAAAATGGTAGTTTGATAAAGATTTGTGAAAAATTCTTAAAAGATTTCTTGTATCCACAGCCTAAAGTAAAAGAACAATATTAAAATTGGTCATCAGCAAAAAATTCAGCACCTATCTATGGTACTGAATTTTTTGCTCTATCGTTTTCTTCTATTTTCTTTTCTGCTCTTGCATCAAAGTAATTGGTTTCTATATCACCTATTGTACTAGTTAAATTTAAATAGCACAACAGATTTTATTAATATTTCCCTATATCTTTACGATAATACATATCGTCAAAGTGAATATTTGAAATTTTTTGATATACCTTGGAAGCAGCTTCTCCTAGTGAATTTCCAAGAGCTGTAATAGTAAGTACCCGCCCTCCATCGGTATAGTACTTTTTATCTCTTTTTACCGTTCCACTATGGAAAACAATTTCTTCTCCTTTTCTATTCAGTCCTGTGATAAGCTTTCCCGTTTCATAGTTTAGTGGATATCCTCCAGAGGTTAAGGTCACGGTTAGAGCATTTTCCTCCTTCCATTTTAGATCCCTGTCCTGTAATCTATCCTCTATTACCTTTATCATAATATCTACTAGATCATTGTCTAAACGGGGAAGAATCACTTGGGTTTCTGGATCTCCAAAGCGAACATTATATTCTAAGACCTTTGGACCCTGCTGAGTAATCATCAATCCAAAATAGAGTACCCCTCGATATTCAAGTTTTTCTTTTTGCATTCCCTCAAAGGTAGGCTGCAAGATTTCCTCTAAAATTCTCTTTTTTAATTTCTGGTTATAAATAGGACTAGGAGAAATGGCTCCCATTCCACCGGTATTCAATCCTTCATCATGATCCAAGGCCCTTTTATAGTCTTGAGCAGAAACCATAGGTACAAACCCTTTTTGATGAAAAAATACCAAAAGAGAAATTTCCTTCCCTTTTAAAAATTCTTCTATGACAACTTTTTTCCCTGCCTCCCCAAAGACCTTATCATCCATCATTTCTATAATGGTATCCTTGGCCTCTGATTCATTCTTAACGATAACAACTCCCTTTCCTGCTGCTAATCCATCAGCTTTGATTACCAAGGGATAAGTAAAATTTCTTAAAGAGTCTAAAGCCTTCTGAATATTCTCCGTATCTATATATTCTGCCGTGGGAATATGATACTTCTTCATAAAAGCTTTAGCATAGGATTTACTGCCTTCTAGATGAGCAGCCTCTTTAGTAGGTCCAAAGATTTGTAAACCCTCTTTTTGAAAAGCATCCACGATTCCTAAAGTCAATGGCAACTCTGGTCCCACTACAGTAAGATCTATCTTATTTCTCTTTGCAAAGTTTACCAAAAAATCAATATCATTCATATCCCCAGGAATACATTGAGCCAGATCCTCTATTCCACCATTCCCAGGAACGCAATAAACTTTTTCCAACTTAGAACTTTGGGAGAGCTTCCATACAATGGCATGCTCCCTTCCTCCGCTGCCTACTACCAACACTTTCATATTATTTCCTCCCTAGTGTTTAAAATGACGCATACCGGTAAATACCATAGTAATATGATTCTTATTACATTCTTCAATAGACTCTTGATCCCTAATAGAACCTCCCGGCTGAATAATAGCAGTAATTCCTGCTTTTGCAGCGGCCTTGACTGTATCTGAAAATGGAAAAAATGCATCAGAAGCAAGGACTGCCCCCTTTACTTCTTTCCCTCCCCTTTCAATACATTGCTGAGCCGCCCAAATTCTATTGACCTGTCCAGGTCCTATTCCTAAGGTTTTCCCATCTTTAGCAACTACTATGGCATTGGATTTTACATGTTTTACTGCCTTCCAAGCAAATAGTAAATCCTCTAATTCCTTTTGGCTAGGTGTTCTTTTAGTCACTACCTTAAGCTTATCCTTACTGATCATAGCAGTATCCTTTTCTTGAACTAAGATGCCACCTCTTACTTTTTTTATATCTATCTCTTTGTTTTTATTTTCTTTTGACAAGACAACCTTTAGCAATCTAATATTTTTCTTCTTAGTTAAAATATCTAAGGCTTCTGGTTCATAGTCTGGAGCGATGACAATTTCCAAAAAGATTTTATGAATTTCTTCGGCTGTTTTCTGATCCACTTTTCGATTCAAAGCAACAATGCCTCCAAATATAGAAACAGGATCACATTCATAAGCCTTTTTGTAAGCTATGTAAAGATTTTCTCCTATACCAATACCACAGGGATTGGTATGTTTTAGGGCAACACAAGTAGGCTCTTTATATTCTAAAAGTAATTCTAAGGCTGCATTGGCATCATTAATATTATTAAAAGATAGTTGTTTCCCATGAAGTTGTTCTGCAGTGGCTATAGAACAAAGATTAGGCTGAATCTCCCCATAAAAAGCTGCTTTTTGATGGGAGTTTTCCCCATAGCGTAAATCTTGGATTTTTTCATAGGTTAAGGTGAATGTCTCTGGAAAATCCTCCTTATCTGATTGCTCTTCTAAATAAGAAGAGATCAAGGTATCGTATTGGGCAGTATGGGAAAATACCTTTTGAGCTAATTGTAATCTTGTTTCAAGATCCACTTCTTTCTTTTCTCTTAGCTGTTCTAATACCCTACCATAATCTGCTGGATCGGTGATTACCACTACATCTTGATAGTTTTTCGCAGCAGAACGAAGCATGGTAGGTCCGCCAATATCAATATTTTCAATAGCTTGTTCTAAAGTAGTTCCTTCCTTTAAAATAGTTTCTTTAAAAGGGTATAGGTTTACTACTACCATATCAATCGGTTGAATATTTAATTCCTTCAATTGATCCATATGAGATTTTTCTTTCCTTTTTGCTAGAATCCCTCCATGGATTGCTGGATGTAGGGTCTTGACTCTGCCGTCTAAACATTCTGGAAAACCAGTTACTTCTGAAATACCTGTTACCTTTATGTTATTTTCTTTTAATAGTTTCGCCGTTCCCCCTGTAGAGATGATTTCTACCCCTAGAGCTTCTAATTCCTTGGCAAAGGGAATGATATTTTCTTTGTTTGATAAACTGAGTAATGCTTTTTGGATCATTGATTCCACCTCTTTTTATTTTTAAATATAAGTCCTTGATAAAAATACAGCTTGTGCTGGTTGATTTAGAGGATAGATGTTTCACGTTAGGCGACTTAGTGGCCCCTTTTTACCTGGTTTTTGTTATTGCAAAAAGGAGGACATTTGTTTAAGTGGCGTAGTGAAAACGTCTATCCCTAGAACGACACACAAGAACCGTCCCCTTGTGCTAGGATAAGAACTCTTCTGCCTTCTACTTTTAATTTTCCCTCTGCAAAAAATTGTACTGCTCTAGGATAGAGCTTATGTTCTATCTCTAAAACCCTCTGGGCTAGACTGTCTACACTGTCTTCTTGTTTTACTTCTACCGCTTCTTGTAAGATAATAGGACCAGTATCCGCTCCCTTATCTACAAAGTGTACGGTGACACCTGTAACCTTTGCCCCATAGTCTAAAACCGCCTGATGAACTCTTTTCCCATAGTATCCCTTTCCACAAAAAGAAGGGATTAAAGCAGGATGAATATTCATAATGGCATTAGAAAAGGCTTTTATAACCTCCTCGTTTAAAATGCTCATAAAACCTGCCAATAGAACTAAATCTATATAATAACTTTGCAACCTGGCTAAGATTTCTTGATTCCACTCTCTTCTGGTTAGAAAGTCTGACTTTAAGATAGTTAAAGTATCAATATTTTCCCTTTTCGCACGTTTTAACCCGTAGGCATTTTCATGATCACTGATCACTAACTTTATCTCTCCATTGATCTTTCCCGCCTTTATAGCATCTATAATAGCCTGTAGATTCGTTCCTCCCCCTGAAATCAATACTGCAATTTTTATTTTTCCCATAGTTCTACGCCCTTTTCTCCTCTTTCAACTTTTCCTATAACATAAACCTCTTCCCCATTATTTTTTAAAAAATCCCTAATAGAATCTCTATCCTTGGGGCTTACAATTGCTACCATACCAATCCCCATATTAAAGGTATTGTATAGATCTTTTTTTTCTAATCCCCCTAATCTTTGTAGTATAGTAAAGATAGGTGGAATAGGGAAGGAATGAATATCTATATGAGCTCTACATCCCTTAGGAAGAATACGGGGAATGTTCTCTATAAATCCTCCTCCTGTAATATGGGCTAAGCCTTTTATAGAAAATCTTTCTAATAAAGATAAAACAGGCTTCACATAAATCCGGGTAGGGGTAAGAAGAACATTGCCTAAAGTATCTCCTAATTCTTCTATATATTGATCTTCTTTCCAATTTCCCTTTTCAAAAAATAGTTTTCTTACTAAAGAAAATCCATTGCTGTGGAGTCCTTTAGAGGGAAGACCTATCACTACATCTCCTGGCTGAATATTCTCTCCGGTAATCATCTGATCCTGCTCCACTATCCCTACACAAAAGCCAGCAAGATCGTATTCTCCCTTCCCATAAAAGCCTGGCATTTCCGCTGTTTCTCCCCCTATCAGAGCACAGCCCGCATCTTTACATCCCCCTGCTACCCCCTCTACGATTTGAGCAACCTGGTCAGAATCTAATTTTCCAGTACCAATATAATCTAGAAAAAATAAAGGGTGAGCCCCTTGACATAGGACATCATTGGCGCACATGGCCACTAAATCTATTCCTACTGTATTATGTCTTCCCATCATAAAAGCAATTTTTAATTTGGTTCCTACTCCATCCGTTCCAGATACTAAAATAGGCTGTTTATATTGTTTCATATTTAATTGGAACAACCCTCCAAAGGAACCTAAGTTGGATAAAACTCCTGGAATTTTTGTCCCTTCTACATATTTTTTCATCTTCTCTACAGCCTCATTGCCTTCATTTACATCTACACCAGCATCTCGATAAGTGATTTTCTCTTTCATTCCTTCCCTCCCCTATTGCTTCTCAAAGAGATATTTACTTGCTTCCTTTGGTACTTCCATAGGATAACTTCCAGTAAAACAACCGGTACATACACAATCCTCTAATCCCTCTACAGTCTTTAAAATCCCTTGCTCACTAATATAGGCGAGACTGTCCGCCCCAATCTTTTCACATATCTCATGGATAGACATGTTTGCAGCAATTAATTGGCGGCGATCTGGGGTATCAATCCCAAAGTAACAAGAATTGAGAATCGGCGGAGAACTAATTCGCAAATGTATCTCTTTTGCCCCTGCCTCCTTTAAAGCATGGACAATTTTCTTACTGGTGGTACCCCGTACAATGCTATCATCTACCATCACTACTCTTTTCCCTTCAATAACGGATTTTAAGGGATTTAACTTAATTTTTACTGCAGCCTCTCTTTTCTCTTGAGAAGCTTCAATAAAAGTTCTACCCACATATTTATTCTTAATGAATCCCAATCCATAGGGAATTCTTGAGGCAGTGGCATATCCAATGGCTGCTGGAGTCCCAGAGTCCGGTACTGAAATTACGATATCTGCATCTACAGGAGATTCCTGGGCAAGGATTCTCCCTGCCTCATATCTAGAATGGTATACGCTAAGTCCATCTAGTATGGAGTCAGGACGAGCAAAGTATACATATTCAAAGATACATACAGCCTTTTTACAATCATAGGAACTAAAAACACTATGGATTCCTTCTCTATCAATAGTAACAATCTCCCCTGGCTCTACATCCCTGACAATCTTTGCTCCTACAGCGTCTAATGCACAGCTTTCAGAGGCAAGGACATAAGCATCTTCTCTTTGCCCTATGATCAAAGGTCTATTTCCATGAATATCCCTTACCCCTATTAGCTTGTCATGATTTGCAATTACTAAGGCATAGGAGCCTTTGATTAAATTCATGGTAGCTTTTAGAGCTCCTTCTATGGTATTTTCCTGCATTTGGACCACTAAGTTCGCAATGACTTCACTATCGTTAGTACTTTGAAAGATCATTCCCTTGTCTTCCATTAACTTTCTTAAGGAATAGGCATTGATTAGGTTTCCATTATGGACTAGAGCGATAGAACTTTTTTTGTATTCTACCACTAAAGGTTGGGCATTTTGCCGACTGGCACTGGTTCCGGTAGTGGAATATCTCACATGCCCTACTCCCATATTTCCCTTTAGATGATTCAAATGATCCCCCTGAAACACATAAGAGACCAATCCCCCATCCTTATGAAAATAAATGTCTCCATCCTTTACCACTGCTATGCCTGCGCTTTCCTGTCCTCTATGCTGTAGGGCGTAAAGACCATGGAAAATATCATAAGCTACATTAAAATCTTTATTCTTTGAATAAATGCCAAATACTCCACATTCTTCATGTAAGCGATCCTGGACTAAATCTATTGCAATTGACATTCTAGCGCCCCCTGCCAGATAGATTTTAAATCTTGAATCGGTGCTTTTATGACTTCTTTCTCTTTTATTTGAATGGTAAGATCTTTCCCCCCAACCATACCCAACTCTTGAAAAATAATCCCATTCTTCTCTAGAAACTCTATTACCCTTTCTCTATTTCTACTTTTTATGCTAATCATAAATCTTGATTGGCTTTCTCCAAAAAGAAGGGCATCAGTTCTTATATCCTCCTGTAAATGAATGCTAGCTCCAAGTTCTTTTTCAAAGCAACATTCTGCAATGGCTACTGCTAGTCCCCCTTCACTGATATCGTGGGCAGACTGGATCAAACCTTCTTGGATTAATTTTAACAAATTTTGCTGATAATCTTTTTCCTTTTTTAGGTCAATCTTAGGAATCGGTCCCCTTTTGGTATGGTGGATGATTCTTAAATATTCACTAGCTCCCAACTCCTCTAAATTTTCTCCTAAAAGGAGAATACTGTCTCCTTCTTCCTTAAAAGATTGGGTGGTGATGTGCTTATAATTCTCTATGACCCCTACCATTCCGATCACAGGGGTGGGATCAATGGAAGAAGTAGGAGTCTCATTATAAAAACTTACATTTCCACTGATTACAGGAGTATTCAATATCTTACAAGCTTCACTAATGCCTAAGATAGACTCTTTAAATTGCCAATATACCTCTGGTTTTTCCGGATTTCCATAGTTTAGTCCATCGGTAATGGCCAAGGGCAATGCTCCGCTGCACACAATATTTCGTGCCGCCTCTGCCAGGGCAATTTTTCCCCCTTCCCTCGGATTGAGAAAAACATAATTGTTATTACAATCGGTAGTAAGGGCAACTGCTTTTTGGATACCTCTGATTCGAAGAACCGCTGCATCAGATCCAGGTCTTACTACAGTATTGGTACCAACCATATGGTCATATTGGCGATAAACCCATTCCTTGCTACATAGATTGGGCGATGCTAGAAGTTTTTTTAGCGTCTCTTTATAATCTTTTACTTCTTCTATACTGCTAAGGTCCAATTGGTTCAATTCCTTAAAATACTGAGGCTCCTTAGTCTCTCTTATATAAGTAGGGGCTCCACTAGAATCCAAAGACTGAGCTGGAAGACTAGCCACCACCTCTCCATTTTCTTTTATCGTAAGATTCCCATCGTCAGTAACATATCCAATGACGGCTGAATGAAGTCCCCATTTTTTAAAAATATGATTGACCTCTTCCTCTTTTCCTTTTTTTATAATCACCAGCATTCTTTCCTGGGATTCCGATAGCATAATCTCAATGGGGTTCATTCCTTCTTCTCTTTGGGGAACCAAAGAAACATCTAAAACCATGCCACTTCCTCCCCGGGCTGCTGTTTCACAGCTAGAAGAAATCAATCCTGCTGCTCCCATATCTTGAATACCCACTACATAGTCGGTTTCAAAAAGTTCCAAACAAGCTTCTAATAGTAATTTCTCCATAAAAGGATCTCCTACTTGTACAGCAGAACGCCTGCTTTCGGATTCTTCTGAAAGTTCTACTGAGGCAAAACTAGCTCCCCCCATTCCATCTCTTCCAGTAGCTGCTCCTACATACATCACTGGATTTTCCACACCATTAGCGGCTCCCTTTTTGATTTGATCATGACTTAGGATTCCTACACACATGGCATTTACTAGGGGATTTCCCGTATATCCTGTGGAAAACCCTACCTCTCCTCCTACGGTTGGAATTCCGATACAATTTCCATAGCCTGCAATTCCTTCTACAATTCCCTTTAGAAGATATTTCACCCGATCGTTGTTTTCTATTTCTCCAAAGCGTAAGGAATTTAGGGAGGCAATAGGACGAGCTCCCATAGTAAAAATGTCTCGAATAATCCCCCCAACTCCTGTAGCTGCTCCTTCATAAGGCTCTAAGGCTGAAGGATGGTTATGACTTTCTACCTTCATGGCGATGGCCATATTATCCCCAATATCTACAATCCCAGCGTTTTCCCCTGGACCCTGTAATACCTGCTTTCCTTCAGTGGGAAATAGTTTTAACATGGCCCTGGAATTTTTATAACTACAATGTTCGGACCACATCACCCCATAAAGATTAAGTTCTAATTCATTGGGCTTTCGACCAATAAGTTTAATAATTCGGTGATATTCCTCTTGGGTAAGTCCTACTTTTGTCCACGGTTGTTTTGTATTCATGCCTATTCCTCCCCTTTTCCTTGATGCTCTAAATAATGCATGACGGAATCAAAGATAAGCCTACCTTGGGTGTTCCCCAATAATTCTTCTGCGCATCTCTCAGGATGAGGCATCATCCCCAGTACATTACCTTCCTTATTCGTGATTCCTGCAATGTTTTCCATAGAGCCATTGGGATTGAATTTCTCTGTTACCTCACCCTTTGGACTGCCATAGCGAAAAAGAATTTGCCCATTGGCTTTTAACTCCTCTAAAACCTCTTTATCTACCACATAATTTCCTTCCTCATGGGCAATAGGAATTTTTATGATTTGTCCTATTTCAAATTGATTGGTAAAGGGGGTACTGGTGTTTTCTACCTTTATAAAAACATCATCACAGATAAATCTTATTTTTTTATTTTGAATCAATGCTCCTGGCAGCATTCCCCGCTCAGTGAGAATTTGAAATCCATTGCAGACCCCAAGAATCAATTTTCCACTTTTGGCATGTTCTTCTACACGATCCATAATAGGAGATCTAGCAGACATGGCCCCAGCTCGAAGGTAATCTCCATAGGAAAAACCTCCCGGCAAAATAATCACATCAAAATCAGAAATATCCTTATCTGTATGCCATATATATTCCACATCTTTTTGATAGACCTCTTTTAAAAGATAATACATATCCATATCACAATTGGAAGCTGGAAATACCACTATGCCAAATTTCATTTTTGTCCCTCCACTATTTCAATCTGATAGGTTTCCATTACTTCATTGGCAAGCAATTTTTCACACATAGCCTGTACCTTTTTTTCCGCTTGCTCCTTGGGCATATTCTGGATCTCAATCTCAATATATTTTCCCATTCGAACCTCTTGTACTTCCTGCCATCCCAATTGATTTAAAGAAGCCTTTACGGCAGCTCCTTTCGGATCAGAAATACTTTTTTTTAAGGTTACATATACCTTAGCTTTCATCTATTTGTCTCCTTTCAATAAACGCTTTAGTATTTCTTCATAGCCTTCTTCTATATTCCCTAAATCCCTTCGAAATCTATCCTTATCTAATTTTTCTTTGGTTTCTTTATCCCATAACCTACAGGTATCTGGTGAAATCTCATCTGCCAATAGGATTTCGTTCCCATCTCTTCCAAACTCTAATTTAAAATCCACCAATTGGACTCCTAATTTTTTAAAGAATTTTACTAATACTGTATTCACCTTTAAGGCAGTCTCCTTGATAAAAGTTACTTCCTCAGGGGTCGCTAATTTTAGCATTTCTATATGATCTTCATTAATCATTGGATCTCCTAATGCATCATTTTTATAACAAAACTCTAATACCGGACTTTCTAATATGATCCCCTCTTCTAGACCTAGTCTTTTACTCAAAGAGCCAGCTGTTATATTTCTTACTAATACTTCTAAAGGTAGAATCTTTACTGCCTTTACTAACATCTCCCTATCATTCAATCTTTCAATAAAATGAGTAGAAATCCCTTCTCTTTCTAAAACTTCAAATAAAATACTAGAAATTCTATTATTTATCTTACCCTTTTGTTGGATGGTACCTTTCTTAGCTCCATTTCCTGCTGTAGCATCATCTTTATAATAAACAATATATTGATTTTCTCTTTGGGTTTTATAAACCTTTTTGGCTTTTCCCTCGTATAACATTTTTAATTTTTCCATTTTAGAATTTCTCCCCCTGAATGATTTGATCTTGTCTTAAAACTTCTTGTTCCATAGCCCTGCGATACCTTTGTAGAGTATCTTGTATGGTAGGATATTTGATTCCCAAAATCTCTATTGCTAGTAGAGCAGCATTTTCACTTCCATTGATAGCTACTGTAGCCACTGGAATTCCCTTTGGCATTTGCACCATAGAAAGAAGAGAATCCAGTCCATCTAAAGTAGAAGATTGAATGGGCAATCCTATTACCGGTAGAGTAGTATAAGAAGCCACTACCCCTGGTAGGTGAGCCGCTTTTCCTGCAGCAGCTATAATTACCTCTACCCCTCTCTCTTTGGCACCAACTGCATATTCTTTCACCTGAATAGGAGTTCTATGGGCAGAGAGAATTCGAACCTCTCTCTCTATAGAAAGCTCCTTTAAAAGATCATTGGCCTTTTTTAACACTTCTAAATCTGACTTACTACCCATTATGATGGAAACCCTTGGCAATACTATAACCCCCTTAGAGTTTTTTAAATGTACTTTAGAAGGGATAGATGGTTCACAAAGTAAGGAAGCATTTATTTAAGTAGCATAGTGAAGACATCTATCCCTTAAATCAATCAAAATCAACTAGCATAATAGATTAATATAATAAAAAATAGACGGCTGGACACTATAAGTGAAACCTCGCCATCTATTATAAACAGAGTTCTTGGCTTCAGATGCAGTTTTTACTCCAACTGAAGCTTAGAAATCGTTATCCAAGGACATAGCTACCCTTATACACAGTATAAGAACTCTAACTTGCTAAAGCAAGAAAGCTTTCGTATCTCTCACTTTGATAGAAATGGGAGTCTTACGGCAGATAGTCATCGGATAAAAGATAGTGTGGGCATTGTTCTACAATGCGAATCTTTCCCATGGTTACCAAAAAAAGATTCTTTCACCCATAGTCAAACAATTTACGGTTATTTGGTAGAAACTATCAGGCCCTATTCCTGAAATTATATGAGTGACTGATTTTGTTTTCCATGGTTATCATAACAAAATATTTTTTTGCTGTCAATGATTTTACGAACATTTTTATAGCTTATTTTATTATATTTAGGTTATAACACGAACATTAAATGATAATGCTAAGTATTTTAGAAGAATTAGATTTATATTTGGATTTTATTATATCTATACATTTCCCCGTTCTCTTCTATTTTCTTCTATTTCCTCACCAGATTGTTCTATTGTAGGATCTATTTCTTTTAAATCGATAGATTGTTCTACTGTAGGATCTATTTCTTTTAAATCGATAGATTCATGTATTTCTGAATCATTTTCTTGTACTTCTACACTTTCTTCTATGTCATTTTCTTGTTTTTTCTTAAAATATTGATTGATGATTCTTTCTAAATCTCCCCGGTACCAAAATATAAAAAATACCGTTAGTGCTATATATCCTACTATAATCAAAATCATATAGGGGATTTTCCCCAATGTGGAATCCACTTCTAACACTGGTGCTACCCCTAAAGATCCGATGAAAAAACTTCCTAAAAATAAAATAACATATACCAATACTGGTATCTTCATAAAAATTCCTCCTTATCAGCGAAAACTTTCACTATCCATAATTTTACCCATTTACGGTCTTAATTATCTTTTATTCAATTTTTCCTTTAAAAATTCTATTTCTTGTTATTTTGTGAAAACCTTTTTGAGGTTTCAAGAATATACTAATAAAGAAATAAGGAGGTGAATGATTATGTACTATAATACTCCAGGATGTTCTATGAGAACCTTTCCATACACTATCATGCCTGGTGACACCCTCTATAGTATTGCAATAAGATATAATACTACCGTAAATGACATACTAATGGCAAATCCTAGAATTAATCCTTATTGTCTAAGAATTGGGCAAATTATTTGTATACCCATGCCACCAGTTCCACAACCATGTCCTGCCGGTACCTTTCCCTATGCTATACAAGCAGGAGATACCTTCTATTCCATTGCAAGGAGATATCATGTTTCTGTAGAGGAATTATTAGCTGCAAACCCAGGAGTAGACCCTAACAACTTAAGGATAGGTCAAAAAATCTGTATTCCCGAAAGTACTCCACCACCATCTGATTGTCCAACAGGTACCTTTGCCTATACCATTCGTTCAGGGGATACCTTCTATCTTTTGGCACAGCGTTTTCATACTACGGTAGAAGCTATTCAGGCTGCTAATCCTGATGCAGACCCTAATAACCTAATTATTGGCGAAAAACTGTGCATTCCTAGATAAAAGAGGTCATCCAAAGAAGTCATAGATATTTCATAGAACTGTAACTTAATGACCCTTTTCTATCATTTATTTTATCAAAAGAAAAGAGGGCATTTGTGAAACAGTGAATGAAAACATCTATGACTCTTTCATTGGTATTTCTATTATCTACCGTATATCTCATTGATAAAAATAATAAAAATCAAATCTTTTTGTATCCATCTAGTCTATGACTGAATATATTGAAATAGGAGGTGAAGTTCATGAGTCCAAATTGTCCTTCCGGCACTATTTCCTATACAATAGTTGCTGGAGATACTCTTTATAGTTTAGCAAGAAGATTTAATACAACAGTGCAGGCTATTTTGGCAGTCAATCCAAATATAAATCCTAACTTTTTACAAATAGGCCAAAGAATCTGCATACCAACCACTTCAGGTGGTGCGTGTCCACCAAATACTTTTCCTTATATTATTCAAGCTGGAGATACTTTCTTCTCCCTTGCAAGAAGATTTAATACAACAATAGCTGCCATTCAAGCTGCTAATCCAGGGGTAGATCCTAATAGACTTCAAATAGGGCAAAGGATTTGCATCCCAGGTGCACCCTCTCCTGGTCCTTGTCCAGCAGGTAGCTTTGCCTACACCATAAGAGCTGGAGATACTCTGTATGCTCTCGCCAATCGATTTAATACTACAGTCAATGCAATCTTAGCCTTAAATCCAGGCATTGACCCAAGATATTTAAGGGTAGGTCAAATTATTTGTATCCCAACTACTCAACCAGGTAGATGCCCAGCAAATACCTTCTCCTACACTATTCAAGCTGGAGATACCTTCTTTTCTCTAGCAAGAAGGTTTAATACTACGGTAGCTGCTATTCAAGCTGCTAATCCAGGGGTAGATCCTAATAGACTCCAAATTGGTCAAAGAATCTGTATCCCTAGATAAAACTAGAAAAGGAGAAGTGAAATATTTCACTTCTCCTTTTTATCTTAAGAATCAAATTAATACCAGCCTCTTAACTTCATTATATTGGCAACTTTTTTAACAGAATACATATAAGCCGCTTTTCTCACAGGTACCTTGTATTCATCTACAATACTCCAAATATTATTGAAGGCATCTATCATTGCCCTTTCTTCCTTTTCTACCGCCTCTTCCTCTGTCCAATAATATCCATATCGGTTTTGTACCCATTCAAAGTAAGATACGGTCACTCCCCCTGCATTGGTAAGAATATCCGGCGTTACTACAATCCCTTTTTTATTTAATATTTCACCCGCATTTGGAGTAATTGGCCCATTTGCTGCCTCACAGACTAATTTTACCTTTATCTTTTCAGCTTCTTTTTCTGTAATCGCATTTTCCATAGCAGCTGGAATGATAATATCTACATCTAACTTCCAGAATTCTTCTAAGCTAATTGTCTTAGCCTTTGGATAATTTGCAAGAGTATGATGCTCTGCCTTATAGGCTGCTAAATCCTCATAATCAAGTCCTTCTTCATTGTATAGGGCAAAGGTCCCTTTCTCTTTGTCCCATTCTCCTACTGCTACAATAGTAGCTCCCTGTTTTTGAACGTTTTTAACAGTAAAGCTTCCCACATTTCCAAATCCTTGGATGGCTACCCTTGCTTTAGTCATATCGATACCTAGCTTTTTCGCAGCTTCTCGGGCAACTACAGCAACCCCAAATCCTGTTGCTTCATTTCTACCCTTAGATCCACCCCATTCTACAGGTTTTCCTGTAATTACGCCTAGGGATTGTTCCCCAGTTAATTTACAATATTCATCTACCATCCAGGACATAATTTGTCCATTTGTATTTACATCTGGTGCGGGAACATCGATTTTTTCCCCTAAATATTTATACAATCCTTGAATATATCCCCTAGATAATCTTTCTAATTCCCCTTTGGAAAGTTCCGATGGATCTACCGCAACTCCACCTTTTCCACCACCATATGGGATTCCTGTTACACAACATTTGAAGGTCATCCAGATAGAAAGTGCTTTTACTTCATCTACATTAACATCTGGATGGAATCGAATTCCCCCCTTGTTAGGTCCTACTGCATTATTATGAGCAGAACGATATCCTTTAAATACTTTAATACTTCCATCGTCCATTTTAACAGGGATAGACAGCTCTATCACCCTCATAGGTTCCTTTAGTAATTCGTAAACTGCTGGCTCCAAATTTAAGGCATCACATGCATCCTTAATTTGTTTTTGAGCACTTACTAACGGATTTAAATTCTCATTGACCATTTAAAAATCTCCCCTTCTTCATTTTTTGTTGTCATCACATATATTTTTTGTTAAATTATTTAAAGAGAATTAATACAGGATTCTCCCTAAAATCATTTTTGCCAGAAACTCTCCCAGTAAACAAAAAATTCAAATTTCCTATCACATATATATTTTAACGCGCTTTTTGTCCTATATCCATTACTAGAATTATCTTTTTGTCTATAAATAAAAATTACAATCGTTTACATACTTCTGTAGCTTTATTTTAGCACATACTTTGAAGGAAATCAATATAGGAAAATTTCATATGCAGTGAATCATTCATTTGCAGGCAAAAAGGTTCTTGCAGCGGTATAATAAATTGCTATAGATGCCCTCTGCTCTTTTTAATAATGATCTTTGAAGGGACTGTTGCAAAATGAATCAATCATACAACTTTTCTTTTATCGCCATAGATGTCTTCATTTGCTGCTCTATAAAACATCTATAACTCCCCTGAAGTGAATAGATAGCAGTTTTACAACAGCCCTTCATGATTAATTAGATAGATCTTACTTAAGTTTAATCAATAGCTCTCCATTTTTTACCTGATGTCCTTCTTTTACAATGATAGAATCCACTTCGCCGGATATGGGAGAAGTAATATTGGTTTCCATCTTCATAGCTTCAATGATCACCAAAGATTGATTTTCTTTAACTTTATCCCCTTCCTTTACCATTATCTTAGAAACAGTACCTGGTATGCTAGCACTGATTTGTAATGGATCCCCAGGATCTGCTATTCGAGTAAATACCTCTTTCTGTTTTACCTCACTTGCTTTATCTGGTATCCTTATTTCTCTTTGGTGTCCATTGACTTCAAAGGTTAGGGTTCGATATCCTTCCTGATCTACTTTCCCTATTTGTACCAACTTAATAACCAACACTTTTCCTTCTTCTATTTCTACTTCACAGGTCTCTCCTTCATTCAATCCATGAAAGAAGATGTCGCTTCCCATTCTAGTAAAGTTTCCTTGTTCCTCTATTGCCCGTAAATATTCTTCAAATACCTTTGGATAAAGGGCATAACTCAAGATATCTTTTTTACTTGGTTGGATTTTAAGGTCTTTTTCTAGATGCTCTCTAATCTTATCATAATCTTCCGGAGATAATAATTCTCCGGGTCTACACTCTATGGGTTTTTCTCCCTTTAAGACAATTTCCTGTAGCCTTTTATTAAAGCCACCCATAGGCTGACCCATCATTCCTTTAAAGAAACTATATACGGAATCTGGAAAAGTGATACCTTTTCCCTTTTCATAAATATTTTCAGGGGTAAAATCATTTTGTACCATAAAGATAGCCAAATCTCCGACCATTTTTGAGGAAGGGGTTACCTTTACAATATCCCCCATCATCTCATTTACCTTTCTGTACATTTCCTTGACCTCTAAGAAACGATGTCCTAAGCCAAAGCTTTCCACTTGGGGTCTTAAGTTCGAATATTGTCCCCCTGGAATTTCATATCGATAGATCTCTGCCGTTCCAAATTTTAAACCAGACTCAAACTTCTCATATACTGGACGCACTGCAGCCCAATAATCTGATAACTTTTGGATATCCTCTAGGTAAATCTCCGTATCTCGATTGGTATTTTTCAAAGCTGCCACAATGGAATTTAGAGCAGGTTGACTGGTAAGTCCTGACATACTGTTAAAGGCGGTATCTACAATATCCACCCCTGCCTCTGCTGCCATAATAATAGTAGCCACTCCGTTACCGCTGGTATCGTGGGTATGAAGATGAATTGGAATAGAGATTTCCTCTTTTAAAGCTTTAATAAGCTGATAGGCAGCATAGGGTTTTAATAAGGCTGACATATCTTTAATTCCTAGAATATGTGCCCCGGTTTTTTCCACCTCTTTAGCCATTTTTACATAATACTCTAGATTATATTTGGTTCTATTTTTATCTAAAATATCCCCGGTATAACAAATACATCCTTCTGCAACCTTATTATTTTTTAATACTTCCTCTATAGCTACTTTCATTCCTTCTAACCAATTTAAGGAGTCAAATATTCTAAATACATCTATTCCCCCATCGGCAGACTCTTTGATAAAATCCCTGATCACATTATCAGGATAGTTTTTATACCCTACTGCATTAGCACCCCTAAATAACATTTGAAATAAAATATTTGGAATTCTTTTTCGAAGTTCTATAAGTCTTTCCCAAGGAGATTCTCTTAAAAAGCGATAGGCAGTATCGAAGGTGGCTCCTCCCCACATCTCTAAGGAAAATAAATCTTTTCCCAATATAGCAGTAGGCTCTGCTATTTTTAACATATCTCGAGTTCTTAGTCGTGTGGCCATCAAAGACTGTTGAGCATCCCGCATAGTGGTTTCCGTTAATAATAACTTATTCTGATCTTTGATCCATTGAACCAATCCTTCTGGACCTTTTTCCTTTAAGATTTGTTTTGTCCCCCTTAAGTTATCTGTCTTTTCTACTTTGGGCACAATGGGTACGTCAAATTCTTTTTTCTCTCCTTTGGTTTCATTGACAACCTTTTTCCCTATGAAATTTAATACCTTTAATTCCTTATCCCTTTTAGGTCTTATTTCAAATAATTCAGGATGATTTTCAATAAAATTGGTATCACATTGTCCTTTTAGAAAGGTTTCATGTTTCAAGATATTTATCAAGAAAGCAGAATTGGTTTTGATTCCTCGAATTGTCAGCTCCTTGATGGATCGAATTGCCTTACGAACGGTATCTTCAAAGGTTCTAGAATGGGAAATCGTTTTTACCAAGAGACTATCATAATAGGGACTAATGATGGCTCCTGTATATCCATTTCCCCCATCTAGGCGGATTCCAAATCCAGAACCTGTACGATATACATCAATCCTTCCAGTGTCAGGAGCAAAATGATTGCTTGGATCCTCTGTGGTAATCCGACATTGAATCGCATATCCCCTAGTCTCAATACAATCCTGGTTCGGTAAATTGATTTCTGGTGAATCTAGAGAATATCCTTGGGCAATCAATATTTGAGCCTGTACAATATCTATTCCAGTCACCATCTCTGTAATAGTATGTTCTACCTGAATTCTTGGATTCATTTCAATAAAATAATGATTTCCCTGATGATCTACCAAAAACTCTACAGTCCCTGCATTTACATAATTTACTGCCCTTGCAATTTTCAATGCATCTTGACAGATTGCTTCCCTTTTTCCTGGTAAAAGGGCAAAGGCAGGAGTAAATTCTAAGATTTTTTGATGTCTTCTTTGAATAGAACAATCCCTCTCATAAAGATGTACAGTATTTCCTTGTTTATCCCCTAGAATTTGTACTTCAATATGTTTCGGACTATCTAAATACTTTTCGATAAAAATGTCATCTACACCAAAGGCTTTTTTCGCCTCATTTTGGGCACTATAAAAGGCAGAAAGTAATTCCTCTTCCTCTTTTACAATACGCATTCCCCTGCCTCCACCACCGGCAGCTGCCTTAAGCATAACAGGATATCCACAAGCCAAAGCAAATTCCTTAGCTTCTTCATCGGTTTTAATGGGTTTTTCTACCCCTGGTATAGTGGGGACCCCTGCCCTTTGGGCTACAATCTTAGAAGATATTTTATCTCCTACCTGCTCCATCATTTCATGGGTAGGTCCAATAAACTCAATTCCTGCTTCTATGCATTTTTTTGCAAACTCAGGATTTTCTGCTAAAAAACCATAGCCAGGATGGATGGCATCTACTCCTTTGTTTAAAGCGAGATGAATAATTTCATCAATATCCAAATAGGCTTCAATGGGGCCCTTGTTTTTCCCAATTAAATAAGACTCATCTGCCTTGGTACGAAATAGTGCGGTACGATCTTCCTGGGAGTAAATGGCTACCGTTCGAATTCCTAGTTCTTGGCAGGCACGGAAAACACGAATAGCAATTTCCCCCCTATTGGCTACTAACACTCTTTTAAACTTCTTCATATTTAAATACCCCCTTTAAATCTCAAAGACTATACATCAATCCTTATACCAGTCCGCTTTATTACATACGATGCCTTTCATTCTTTGAAAATTTAGAACAATTATACATCAAAAAAACAACCATTGCAATATGAAAAGAGATTGTAAAGGAATGCAATCTATGTTTGGACAAATTATACAAAAAACAACCTATAAAATGCTATAAATATATATCTTTGCTTAACCCATTGTACTAGTTGGTTTAGGTTTCTCTAATCATAATCACTTGACTAGCACAATAAATTTGCATAATAAAAAAGTTGTCCAATAGGCAACTTTTTTGAAATGTAAATAGCTAGATGAGCTTACAATCGGTTACTTCATTATTTTTCTTTTTTAATGTTCAACTACCATATTATCACCTCTTCTAGAAATTTAGTTGAGAGATGAAAACATCTTGAAAGTTTTCTCTAAGGGATAACTCCAATACTTTCATATTTTCCCTGATCTCATATACCTTATCAAGACAATTACTATTAATTAAGGCAAGTCTAGCACCTTCTAGAGAAGTATTTCCTAAAAATTTTATCTCTCCATTAAATCCCTTGGGAATTAATCCTATTTCCTTTATATTATTTGGATTAATATGATATCCAAATGCACCTGCTATATATACCATTGGAATTTTCTCAATTGTCAATCCTATTTCCTCTAGCATCAGAATTAAACCAGCAGCTATAGCTCCCTTTGCCAGTTGAATTTGTCTTATATCCTTTTGGGAAATATATATATCCTCAGTGATATAGAATTTCTTATCTACTAATCTTTCAGCTAATTTAGGATCTAGGTTCTTATTCCATCTACCAGATTTCATTAAAATACCTCTCTTAACCAATACTCCAGCTATATCTATAAGTCCGCTCCCACAAATTCCTATTGATTTGGCATTTCCTATTGTTGTGTAATGAATATTATACTCCTCATCTATATAGAATTTTTCTATGGCTCCTTTTTCTGCGCGACATCCACATTCTATATTCATACCCTCAAGTGCTGGACCTGCTGCTGTAGATGTAGCTAGTATCTTTCCGTCTTTTAATGTTGCAAGCTCACCATTTGTACCAATATCTATAAATACAGCCTCTTCATGTTCTTGAAAACCTGATGCCAAAATACCAGATACTATATCTCCACCTACATAAGATGAAGCAGATGGAATGATGCTAAGTAAAGCTTCATGATTAGCCTCAAGAGATATATCCCTTGCCTTGCTATCTTCACAGCTTAAAAATACTGATCTATAGGGTGCTTTGGCCAAAGACTCAGGATTTATCCCTAATAAGAGATGTAGCATAGTAGTATTCGCTGAAATTGTAATATGATAAATATCATCTATATTATAAAGATTGCCTACCATTTTCTTAATGATATGATTTATTTCATCTACAATTAATTCCTGTAATTTAATAGCACCTAATGGATTTTCCATACAATATGTAATCCTTGTAATAACATCTCCACCATATTGTGTCTGAGGATTTAAAGAAGATAGACTTCCAACTATTTCTCCATTGGATAAATCTACTAAATAGTATGATATACCTGTAGTGCCAATATCTACCGCTACTCCTAATATATCTTTCTCATAGTTACTAATATCCAATAAATTATCTTCAAAAACTATACCCCATATTTCCTTAAAATTACTTTCTTCTATACTAGCAATTTTCCTATATAAATCTACTGAATTAACTTTATATCCTAAATAATCAGCATAGGGAATAGAACTTTCCCTGTTAATTTCTGGGAGTCTGACTATCTTGACAGGACTATCTATTGAGACATCGATACTAAAGCCCTTGTTAATTGTCTTTAATGCTTTTTGTTTTCCTATTAATTCTACTTCTACATCACCAAGAACCATTGCCATGCATGATAACCTTTCATGTTTATCTTCATCTTCATCAATAATCTTTCTTTCTCTATCAGTAGGCTTTGATAATTCTCCTTTGACAACTACCTTACATTTACCACAAAACCCCATGCCATTACATGGGGTGTCAATACTTAGTTTTGCTTCTCTAATGGCATCTAATAAAATTGTATTTTTCCTAACTTCAATACATATATTTTCTTTAATAAAATTTACCTTAGGCATTATGTACTCCCTTTCACAAAATCTGTCATGACCCTTACACTTTCTAATTTAAGAATAAAAAATTAATAACCTAATAAATGATCAACAAGTTTGACTGCCTCAACAGCATTTCTTGAGTAGCCATCAGCACCTATTTTTTCTGCAAAGGCTTGAGAAACTGGGGCACCACCAATTATCACCCTAACATTATTTCGTAAACCTTCTTCCTTAAGAAGATTAATAATATTTTGCATGTTTTGCATAGAGGTTGTCATTAATGTAGACAAAGCTACTAATTTTGCTTTAGATTCTTTTACTGCATCTATAAATTTTATTGTAGATACGTCGCGTCCTAAGTCAATGGTTTCATAACCTGCTGATTCAAGCATGATTTTAACAAGATTCTTACCAATATCATGGGTATCACCCTCAACAACACCAATAATAGCCTTACATTTTTGATTAGAGGAATCTTTATCTAAATGAGGGCGTAGAATATCCAATCCATTATACAAACGTCAGAGCATAGTCTAATGGACTACTTTTTAATGATTAGATACATTCCTAAATAAGCTTGCAAATGACTAATTCATTATTTTTTATTTTTGATTTCAAACACCAATGACCTATAGACTTAATATCTTTTCTCTCATTTTTTATATTTCGAATCATATCAAAATAATCTTGACCTTCCACTTTTATCTTTTCGAATCCTAAAAGCCCTATTGCTTCAAGAGAGGTAGATGTTTTACCACAAAGATGGACGAAAGAATCGTCTAGTTTTCCTTCCACTCTTTTTAAAATATTGTATGTAGTTTTCCCTGCTAAGTCCTTATAAATCTTTGGCCCAACTATATCCAAAGTACCAGCAGGATCTGCAAAAGAAATGACATCTGCTCCATTTTTTATCCCTTCTAAAATATAAGTCACTGTACTATCCTCAATTAATTCTAATAACTTATTTACCTTCTCCGTATTTTTTCTAATGGATCTAAAAAACAATTGACTGTCTATAATAGACGTTGCAATAGTAATGGGTCCCGTTATGTCAAATATTATATCTTCTCCATCTTTCTTTAATATGTCTATTGCCTTAAGGACTTCAGCAATTCTTCCTTTACTTAAGTCAAATTCTTTTATATCTTCTATTGAATTCATATCATTGATGGCATATCCTCCAATTCTATTACCAAACTTATGGTCAAAAATCACTGTAGAACCAAAGGTTTCAGCTTCTACAGTATGGCAGAAAGGTAATCTGCAAAAGGAGTTATTCTTATATTTTTTTAGAGCTTTTGACAATGTAACTATGTTAGAGTCATATCTATTTAATTCTTCATAGGATAAACCTAACTCTTCTAAGATGCTATCAGGTATTGATTCTTCTTCATTTCCTATACATTTAAATATATTTGTATCTGCCATCTTATCATCCCTTTTAGAAATTTAATCAAATAAGTTTCTTATGGTATCTTTATTGAGTTTTCTTCTATAATATTAGAACCTTTAGGTATGAAATCAAAATCAACCCATTTGTTAATATTCACCTTTAACAGTTTTAAGCATAACTTGAATATTTTTCATTGAAGATTGTGTTCCAAGTCCACAAGCAGGTGAGAGAATATCTATATCACCATTAATAGCATTTTGAGTCATTGTCTTAATTTTATCTTCAGTAGCAGTTGCAAGAGCAAGAGAACTTATATTGCCCATTAAAATCTTTCCTTCTATATGCTCTTTTAATTCTTTAATGTTAACCACTGCATCAAAACTAAATACATCTGCCTTTAAATTCTTAAGCTCAGAATATACACTATGCATTTGCCCACATATATGGACAATTATAGGAATATCTTTGTTGACTTCTCGGATGCCATCTATTAGCAGATTAATATATCTAACAGCAAATTCCTCAAAAAATTTTGGTCCTAATATTTCTCCAGTTCCACTTGGATCCGATATGGCAATCACATCTGCTCCAGCTTTTAATTGAGCTTTACCAAATTTCATAATTTGATTTGTAACAAATCTCATAAATTTATGTGCATCATCCCTTCTTCTCCTAAGCTCTTTATAAAATGTGACTGGTTCCATAAGTGAAGAAGCTACACTAATAGGACCTGAAAGATTGCCAACTATCGGAGCTCCATTATCTTTAGCTTTTAATATAGAAATTGCATCAGTGGTTACTTTAGCTCTTCCACTATTTATATCTAAAGGTTGGATATCCTTATATTCCGATACTGAGTTTATTATATAGTCAATAACATGGGGTTCAAACTTTGTAGTGCCCATATCAACTCCTGCACCCATACCTTCCGCTTCAATAGTCATACAGAATGGAACCCCATAGTTTTCAAACATCCCATAATCATATACAGCCATTGCAAGATCTGCCATTTTTTTCGCATCTGTATGCGCCTCTGGCCACATGATTCCTGCCTTTTGCATTAATTCAGTTATAATCATATTCATCATTCCGCCAGGGCAAATACAAGGAACTCTGTCTACTTTGTTTCCTTTTAATGCTGAAAGTAGCCTTTCTCTTGAATTCAATATCAAAACCCCCTTTTATTATTGCGGGTTATCCATTCCAACTAAAATTTTTGCAAGTTTAACAGCTTCAACTGCATTGGATGAATAACCATGAGCATCGATTTTATCACAGTATGATTGAGAAATAGGTCCCCCACCTATCATTACTTTTGTTTTTCCATACATATTTTCTTCTTTTAACATTTCAATGACTTTCTTCATCCCAAGCATAGTAGTTGTCATTAAAGTTGATAAGCAAATAAGCTGGGCACCTACTTCATTTGCTTTTTCTATAAAGTTTTCTAATGATACATCCCTGCCTAAATCATACATTTCAAAGCCAGCAGTTTCTAACATAATTTTTACTAAGTTTTTACCTATATCATGGGTATCCCCTTCTACAACTCCAATAACACATTTATAAGTCTTTTCTCTTTCAAGTTTTTTTTGAGGTAAATGAGGCCTTATAACATCTAATCCATTGTACATAGCATCAGAACAAAGTAATAAGTCCGTAATAAAGTACTCTTCTTCCTCATACATTACTCCAGCTCTATTCATTCCATTAACTAATCCTTCTGTAATACCATCTAGCGGATCGTACCCAGCATCTATGTATTCCTGTGCTACACCTGCAACATCTCCATCTTCCATTTCAAAAACGCAATCTGACAATTGTTTTAATAATTCCTCTTTTGATTTACTCACACTTATTCCTCCTGTCTTAGTCTTCTAACAAACTTTTATCTATAGGATATTTGCCATATTTACGGGCTGCTCCCATAAATGCATCTACATTTTCAAGAGGTACATTTTGTGTTATATCGCATCCAGATGCTAAAATATAGCCTTTTGGACTATCATACGCCTTTTTTATAGCTGTCTTAACTGCTTTAAATACATCTTCTTTACTACCATGTAATAGAACCCCTACAGGATCTATATTTCCGAGTATAGGAACCTTTTCTCCTACCTTTTTCTTAACTTCTTCTAAATCTACAATATTATCTATACTTAACATATTGCAACCAGTCTCCACCATGTCTTCTGTGATTTTTGAACTATTTCCGCATATATGGTATGTATTTATCCCTCCGGCCCTTTGAATTACTTCATTTAGTTCAGTAGCATAAGGTTTTACAAATTCTCTATATTGTTTTTGATTAAGCAATGTACCAGAGGCTATTGGATCACATTGAATAATAATAATTCCTTCCTTTATAAAATCTAAATAAATTTCTTTAAGTGCATCAGTACACAATCTAATTAACTTATGTAATGATTCAGGATCCTTTCGAGTAGCTCTAAGCATTAATTCAACAGGATATACACTTGTTGCAGCTGTAAATGGTCCCGAAATCAATACGCCTGTAGGTACTTCATCTCCTAATCTATCTTTACAAATTTTGCATGCATCTAAGCATAGTCTTAACCATGGGTCATTTCCTTTTTTAGTTCTAGAAAAATCCAGCTTGTCTAAATCTTTTAAATCCTTCAATACATGATTTTTTACAGCTGGTACACTATCCTCAGGGTCTGTCATCTCTGTACCAAGTGCGGTTCCTATCCCATGAAGACCATATTCAATAATCAATAAATCATTTCCATATTTTTCATAGCATGCAATTTGTGCCTCAGCTTGATACAATGCAGAGCTTCTTTTCTTTTTGTGACTCATCCCGTAAACTCGATGTGCAATTGATACCAATATCGGCATAGCCAGTATTCTATCCATTTCCTTTCCTGTCATAAACGCCTCTAATCTCTGATTTGGTGTCATCTTGTCATCCTTATGCACATATACTCACTCCTTTTCATTTGTCAATAATCTCACATGCTTTAATTGTATCGTAATCCCTCCTAACCATCCAATCACTCTTCCTAATATAAATCACCTCATTATAGATATTTTTTATACAACCATATATTTATCCATTTATAAAAAGCCCTAAAAAATAGAAGGGGTCTCATCTAATATGAAGCCCCTTCTATTTTTCTTCAGTTTCTAGCCTATTTTCAAATAAACAATTGTTATTAACATATAAGGATTTCCTCTTATGATCAAAGATTAAATTATTGCAAGTACGGCAAAGTTAAGAATAAAGAGTATAACAGATGCCCATAAAACCGGATTAATTTCCTTTGCTTCTCCCTTTACCACCTTCACAACACAGTAAAAAATAAATCCTGTGGCAATGCCGTAGGAAATACTATAGCATAGTGCCATAAAGATCCCTGCAAAGAAAGCAGGAATTGCCTCCTCCAAGTTATTCCATTCAATATCTTTGAACGAAGAAAGCATCATGATCCCTACAATAATCAGGGAAGGAGCTGTAGCGGCTGAAGGAATCGCACTAATCACTGGAGCAAAGAAAGCACTCAATACAAATAAAATAGCAATCACAACGCTAGTCAACCCTGTGCGTCCCCCTGCACCAATACCAGCAGCACTCTCAACATAAGTTGTAGTATTGGATGTACCAAATATAGCACCAATGGAAGTGCCAATAGCATCTGCAAATAAAGCTTTATCCATCTTAGATTTAAAACCTGTACTTGTTTCAAGAGCTTTCTCCTCTTCTGCTGAAAAAATACCAGATTTGCGGCCGGTTCCAATAAAAGTACCAATGGTATCAAAAACATCCGACAAACTAAAGGCAAAGATGGTCATAACCACAAGGGGAAGTTTACTGACATCACTAAATAAGGATTGAATTCCAGGATCCCCAAAAGCAGCAAACATAGTCTCTGGAAGTTGAGATACAGCCTCTGTCAAACTAATAGTGGAACCAAGTTGGGTTACTCCTAATGGAATGCCAACAAGAGTTGTTACAATAATTCCAATGAATATAGCACCTTTCACATTTTTAATAAGAAGGATCACTGTTAATATAAGGCCAAAAATAGCAAGAAGAACTGCAGGAGAATTTAAAGGAACAATTGCTGGAACCGCAGCGGAACTTGCAATGACAGTTCCCCCTTCCCCAAGTTGAGTATAGGTTCCAGGATCAGCAGTAAAATTAAGAAGGCCAGCATTTTTAATACCGATATAAGCTATAAAAATACCAATACCACCACCAATAGCGTTTTGCAAACCTTCTGGAATTGCCTTTATAATCATTTTTCGAATCTTTGTTACAGTAATTAATATATTTACAACTCCACAAACAAAAACCATCGCAAGGGCCTCCTGCCAAGTAAAACCCAGTCCGAAAACTACTGTAAATACAAAGAATGCATTTAATCCCATACCAGGGGCCAGTGCATAGGGAACATTCGCTACCAATCCCATAATTAAAGTTCCCACTACAGATGCAATAATCGTTGAAAGAAATACCGCCCCCCAAGGCATACCTGCCTGTGAAAGCATGTTAGGATTAACCATAATAATATAAGCCATAGCAAAAAAAGTGGTTAATCCTGCAATCACTTCAGTACGAACATTTGTACTATTTTCTCTTAGCTTAAAAAATTTTTCCATTTTTAATCATCCCCCCTTAACATTAAAACTTAGACCCATCTTTAAGTTCTACTTCCCTTTCAAAACAAAAAGACATATAAACCACTGACCTGAGTGGGTTATATGTCTTCTAAACCAACGCTCATAGTCAAGCAATTTACGGTTGCTTGGTAGAAACTTCCGGACCTTATTTCCAAAATTATATGAGTTATACTAACTCTGATAGCATCTTCTACTATGATGATAATAACAAACCCCTACTAATTTGTCAATAAATTTTTGAACATTTTTAAAATATGATTATGGAATGTTCGTATTTCTATGATTTTGTTATTCCCATTGGACCTGTCCTTTGCTACTTTTAAATATATTTGTTTATATTCCAATCAGATAGATTAAAAAAGGTGACAACCTAAAAGAATATTCTACCCTTTAGAAATATAAAAAATGCTGTATGCTATAATTATTTGAATGAAAAAACAGGGATGTGTTTATTCCTCTGTATCTTCTTCTTTCGCTTTGTGTATTCCCTTTGCAGTAGCAGACATGATGACAAGGTCTTTTTCATTCATACCTTCCAACAAACTTTCAAATTGTCTACGCTGCGTATTTTTCTTTATAGTGTGACAAGCTCATAGAAAACTTGAAAACTTGGATGCTGTCCGTTATTTTCAATGGACATGATGTAACGAGGTGCTAAATCTACTTCCTCTGCCAAACGTTCCCGTGTCCATCCCCTAATTTCTCTTGCCTTTTTAATGGATTGCCCGAAAGCCTTAAAATCGTATCTATCTCCATTGCGCATTAGCATATCACCATGTATCATTTTACAATTCGCCCTATAAAATCTAAACGATGTGATATAATACATTGTGTACCTTTTAAAATCTACTTGTGATGATTTCAATATTTGCACTTGCTTGAAACGTATCTTTTTATGTCTATAAATTTGTGGCGTATTTATTTTCTATTTACCGTCTGTTTACTTTGGAATTTTATAATCAGCTTGAAAATACCGATAAGGTAATTTTAATGATGATAGGAAGGAAGCAGATATATGAATAAAACGCCAGTTGTACAACTAAAACATGTAACAAAAAGAATTAGAGGAAAGAATATTGTTGATAATCTTTCTTTTGATGTTCCAGCCGGAGAGGTATTCGGCTTTTTGGGTCCTAATGGTGCAGGAAAAACAACCACTATCCGTATGATGGTAGGACTGATAAAAATTAGTCAAGGCGATATTATGATTAAGGGACACAGCATTACAAAAGACTTTTATAAGGCAATCCAAAATGTAGGGGCTATTGTTGAGAATCCTGATCTGTACAAGTATTTGACAGGATATCAGAATTTGAAGCATTATGCACGAATGCTTCCCAGCGTTTCCAAATCCCGCATTGATGAAATTGTAGAGACTGTGGGACTAAAGGACAGGATTTATGATAAAGTAAAAAACTATTCCCTTGGAATGCGTCAACGATTAGGCATTGCGCAAGCTCTTTTACATCGTCCTTCGCTTCTGATTTTGGATGAACCGACGAACGGCCTTGACCCTGCGGGGATTCACGAATTGCGTAATTATTTAAAAAAGTTAGCTCACGAGGAGGGCGTTGCCGTTTTTGTTTCAAGTCATTTGCTTTCCGAAATGGAATTGATGTGTGATCGGGTGGGCGTTTTGCAAAATGGAAGGCTTGTCAGCATTCAAAGTATACAGGATTTTGTCCATAATAGCGGGAGTTCTCGTGTATGTGTCACCGTGGAACCGGCTCAAATGGAACAGGCGAAAAGATTGATTGCTGCTTTGGACAAAACAGCTTCACCGACAGGAGATCAGGGAAAATTGTTGATTCAAATGAATAAAGACCAAATCCCAACAGTTAACAAGCTCTTAATGGATGCGGGCATTCAGGTATATAGTATCCAAATGCAGGAGCAGACTTTGGAAGATAAATTTTTGGAGATAACGGAGGACAAGAAATGAGAGGATTAGTTGTTAACGAAAGTATGAAAATATATAACCGAAAACTTACATGGATTCTGCTATTGCTGTTGTTTGCCATCGTTATAGGTGCGTCTGTCCTTGGCAAAATTAACAATACGGATTCGCAGGATTGGCGAACTGAAACGACACAACTTGTTCAACAGTATGAAGAACGCTTAAAAATCACGGAACTATCTCCTATGTTGCGAGCTGATGCTGAAAACAAGTTGAAGATAGCAGAATATCGATTGGAAAACAACATGCCCGCTCCCTCCAATAATCCGTGGTCAGCTCTATTGACTTTCTCTGGCTTGGTGGAAATGGTCATGGTTTTTGCCATTGTCATTGCAGCGGACATGGTCGCCGGAGAATACACGGCCGGAACGATGAAGCTTTTACTGATTCGCCCCTACAGCCGCACGAAAATTCTGTTTTCAAAATATATCGCTGTGTCCCTGTTCGCCGTGGTTATGTTGGCACTATTGGTTGCATGTGGATATGCGACGAACGCTTTGCTTTATGGAGTGGGTGGTACTCATACTACTGATTTATTCTTGAATCAACAGGGGCAAATTGTTCAGCAGAATGTCATGATGCAGGTAATAAAGATGTACGGTTTGAGCATTTTCCCAGTTATAGGGTATGTAACCCTTGCTTTTGCTATATCGACAATTTTTCGCAATAGCGCCCTTGCGGTTGGAATATCCCTGTTTATGATGATAGTGGGCAATTCTATGATTGAAGCTACGGCTAAAATGGAATGGTTAAAATACCTTCCCTTCGCCAACAGTGACATCAGCTTGTATATTTTCCACCTTCCGGCCAGACCTGAAATGACGTTGGGCTTTTCAGTTTCCGTATTGCTTGTATACATTTTCACGTTGGCATTCATGAGTTGGATGGTTTTCAAAAAGCGTGATGTATCTATATAATGTTTATTCTGTAAGGTTTAGTAGAAATTATCATAATAGGAAAGGAGAAAAGGAGGATGCACTTACAAAAAATACTCATTGTTGATGATGAACCCGGCATTGTCAAGATGTTGGAAACCGTACTTCGCAAAGAAGGCTATACTTCTATCAGTTGCGCCTTCACAGGTCAAGAAGCAATGGGAAAAATCACTCGAAATTCGTATGATTTAATCGTACTGGATGTTATGCTACCCGATACGGACGGATTTCAATTGTGTCAGGAAATTCGTAAGCATACTTCTGTTCCCATATTATTTCTTACTGCCCGTTCAGGTGATTTAGATAAGTTGACCGGTCTTGGAATTGGAGGAGATGATTATATTACAAAGCCCTTCAATCCCTTAGAAGTCGCCGCGCGTATCAATGTTCAGTTTCGAAGACAGGACCAATATCAAAATGCTTTGCAGACAACGGAGGTTTATCATTTTGGCTCCGTTGTTATTGACAAAAAGGCCGGGCAATTGTGGGTAGACGGGAAAGAAGTACCTTGTCCTGCTAAAGAATTTCAACTTTTGCTTTTCTTAGCAGACCATCCCAATCAGGTATTTACCGCAGGCCAGCTATACGAGCATGTATGGGGATATGACAGCATCGGTGATGAAAAAACGGTCGCCATTCACATCATGCGTCTACGTAAAAAAATAGAGAAAGATGTAAAAAACCCTTCGCTCATTGTCAATCTAAGGGGAATCGGTTACAAGTTTGTTCCGCCTGGAGAGTCAATATGAAAATAAACATTACAAACGGTAAGTTGATTGTGCGTTTTACCTTAAATTTTATTCTACATCAAATATTACTGTTCTTAACGGTTTCACTGCCAGCGGTTTTCTATATTGTTGTGCTCAAACAGCCCGAAAAACTTTTTATGGTTAATTTCACAACCGGGGTAATTATTGCTGTTTACTTTCTGTATTGCCTGTTTTATGGATATTATATTGCGTGGCCAATGGCTGATATTTTGGTGAAAATCAAAAAGTTATCAAGTGGTGAGTTTCTTACTCTTGCCAAGAAAAAGCGTTTTCCTTCTTTTTCCACCCGTCTTTACCGGGAAGTTTATGCGAATCTTGAATCACTTTCTGTGACTCTCCAAGAAAATGAGCGGAAACGGAAGGAGTTTGAGCAATTGAGGCAGGAATGGGCAGCAGGTGTCACCCATGACTTAAAGACTCCTTTATCTTATATCTCTGGATATACGGACATGCTTTTGTCGGATGAATATGAATGGAGCGTAGACGAAAAGAGAGAATTTCTGCAACTTATCCGAGATAAGTCAGCTTATATGAAGAAACTTATCAATGACCTTGGAATTGCCTTTCGAATGGATCAGGCCATTGGCATCAAGTTTTCCTCTCAAAAAATAGAGTTGGTGGAGCTAATTCGCAGAGTGGTTGCAGAAGTAGCGAATATGCCTTCTGAAAAGGACAACCGCTTTGAAATACTTGGAGAGAAAGAACCTCTTCATGTAATGGGGGATGAAGGTTTATTGAAAAGAGCCTTTTCAAACCTGTTGATAAATGCGGTTGTTCATAATCCAGCGGGTACATCAATTGTAGTGCGCATAAAGAGTAATTCTTATGCAGAAGTTCAGATAACGGACAATGGAAAAGGAATGGATGAGCAGAGCGTTTCTCATCTATTTGATCGATATTATAGAGGGACTTCGACAGATACTCCCACAGGCGGTACGGGACTTGGCATGGCGATTGTCAAGCAGATTGTTACTGTACATCAAGGGACGGTTGACGTAAAAAGCAAGTTAGGGCAAGGGACATCTATTATCGTTCGGTTACCACATTGGCAAAATTCAGAAATAAGTTGACCTTATGGCCAACCTAATTAAGGAGGAGCTTCAATACCTTGGTATAAGAATCAAGTCAAAGAAAGCACTTTTGAGAATAGACAGCATACGATAGATAAACACTTTGTCTATTTCTATAAAGTAAGTCTTTCAGACATCACGCCATTAATTTCTCTTAAGCCCCCTAATCATTTTGGACAATCGCACATGGATACAGTAAAATAAAAATATCAGGAGGTTGTTCAAAATGAGAAGCAAACAAAATAGATATCCAACTGAATTTAAACAACAAATTATAAAAGAGGTTATAGAAACAGGCAACGCCACCTTAGTTGCCAGAAAACATGATTTAGTAGCTGGCACAGTAACTAGATGGATGAGAGAGTCCAAACAA
>USMD01000007.1 GCA_900555725.1 uncultured Garciella sp.
CGAGATTTCTGCCTGTCTCGTGGGCTCGGAGATGTGTATAAGAGACAGGCCAAGCCTTTTATAGGAATCATATATACACTTTTATTATGCATCTCATTATAATCTGGTAAATTTGGAGAGCTAAAAATATTTTCTTCAGAATCTAATTTTACATAACAATCATATCCCACATAATCGTGGATATAGTGAATTCCTTTCTTTACAATGTTTTCTTTTCCAGTTACATTTAAAAACCCTATTGTAATATTATATATAAGTCGGGCTGTTCTTTCATTTTTCTTTGCTCTCATAGTTTGATCTTGTAATTGAGAGGTCATTGTGCTAACAATCAGTGAAGCAATTAAAAAGAATATAATGAGAATGAAGTCTTGGGTGCTATTGATGTGAAAGCTATATAAAGGAAGGGTAAAAAGATAATTAAATAAAAATACACTTAATATAGCAGCAATCCCACCATAAATATACCCTCCAGTAACTAAACTTACAAGTAAAACCCCCACTAAAAATAGCATAAGACAACTTTCTTTTCCTATGCCCATACGACTCATAAAGATGGAAAAAATCGTGGATATGGTACAAATGAGCAGCACCTTAAAAAAATATTTTATATATTTCAGAACCTTAATATAGAAATTTCCATTGTTTTGTTTCTCCATCATAATCGTTACACCTTGCTTACAGTATTTGTATTATTATATTGTATTATATCATGCTCCCAGCATTTATTCTAATATGATATAATTTTACTAAAAGGAACTGGCAAAAGGGGGGAAGATTATGGCGGTGGAATATATTTTAGGACGAGCAGGAAGAGGAAAAACAAGGCGGATTTTTGAGGAAATGAAAGAGAGCCTCAAAAAGACCCAAAGGGAAAAATTATTATTGATTGTACCTGAACAATTTACCCTACAAGCCGAAAGGGATTTACTACAATATCTAAAAACCCCAGGGATTATGAGAATAGAGGTGCTTAGCTTTACAAGACTTGCCCATAATATTTTTCATGAAGTAGGAGGGATTACTAGAGTCTCCATTGATGATCAGGGAAAAAGTATGATGCTTCGAAAAATTATTGATGAAATCCAGGATACCCTAGGGATTTATCAAAAAACAGCCGGACAACTGGGGTTTATTGAAAAATATATTGAGCTATTAAGTTCTTTAAAGAAAAACAATATTTCTCCAGAGGATTTAAAGGAAAGTCTTACATATTTAGAAGAAGGAATGATGAAGGAAAAGTTAAAGGACATCCTTCTTATTTATGAAAAGATTGTGGAAAATGCTATGGACTATTATATAGATGGAGAAGATGCCATGACTCTTTTCCTAGAAAAAATGGGGGAGGCGAATTCCCTAAAAAACACCTATATTTGGATCGATGGTTTTAGTAGTTTTCCCAATCAAAGTATCCAAATCATTGCAAAGCTTATAAAAATCAGTTCAAAGGTTAGCCTATCCCTACCTATGGATTTAGATCCTAAGGCAAGGGACAGAGAAGTCTTTGGCTTATCCAACAAAATCTTTACAAAACTAAGACAGGGAGCACGAGATCAGGGGATAGAAGAGAAAGTCCTGGACTTAAACAAACAGGAGAATTTTTTTATTCATCCAGAAATTAGACATCTAGAAAGGGAATTATATGCTTATCCCTATAGAAAGTACAATCAAGAGATTCATAACATAGAATTATTTAAGGGAATCAATGTTTATAATGAAATAGAATATATGGCTGCTAAAATCATAGAGTTGGTTCGAGAAAAATCTTATCGATGGAGAGATATTTCCATTGTATGTAATGACTTGGAAACCTATGGGAGTATCATCAAAAGGACCTTAGAAGAATACCATATTCCCTATTTTCTAGATCAAAAAAGAAGTATTATGAATAACCCCATTATCGAATATGTACTCTCTTGTTTAGAGACTATCAATCGCGGATATCGCTATGAAGATGTATCTCGATTATTGAAAACTGGGTTTACTCCTTTGACCGTGGAGGAATATGAAAAACTGGAAATCTATATTTTACAATATGGAATCAAAGGGAACAAATGGAAGTCCCCCTTTATCTTAGGAAAAGAAGAAGATTTAGAGGTTTTAAATGAACTTCGGGAAAAATTTATACAGCCTTTACTAACGATAGAAAAAAAATTTAAGGGCAAGCACACGATTGAAAAGATGAGCAAAGTCCTTTACCAACATTTAGAGAATATGAGAATTCGGGAAAAGTTAGAACATTGGATTGATACCTTAAGAAGGCAAGGGCTTTATGAATATGTCAACGAAAATACTCAGATATGGAATATTCTTATGGATACTTTAGATCAGTTGGTAGAGATCATAGGGAATCAAGAAGTTACCTTAAAGGAGTATTATAAAATCTTACAATCAGGTTTTTCCTCCTATGAGATTGGAATGATTCCTACCACTTTAGATCAAGTGTTAGTAGGACAAATTCAACGTTCTAAAAGTCACACGATCAAGGCTTTATTTGTAGTAGGGGTCAATGATGGAGTATTGCCATCGGGATTGGAAGATAAGGACATTTTATCCAATGATGAGAAAATGAGACTACAACAATTGGGGATGGATCTAGGAAGTGATTATGATACCCGTTCCCAACAGGAAAGATACTTGATTTATTCTTCTATGTCTAAGCCCCAAGAATATTTATGGTTAAGTTATTCCTTAGCCGATGGAGAGGGAAAAGCTCTAAGACCTTCTAGCTTAATCAATAGAATAAAAAAGATTTTCCCTAAAATCCAAGAAGAAAGTGACCTTACAAAGGGATTAGAGGAGCAAAAGAAGCTGATTAGTGTGCCCCATAGTACTTTTAAACATTTGGTGGAAAATTTACGATTAAAGGCAGATGGGATCCCTATAGAGGAGATTTGGGAGGAAGTTTATGGATGGTATTATGAACAGCCTCAGTGGACGAAGCTTAGGGAAAATATGGTTCAGGGGTTGTTTTATACCAATCAAGTTTCCTATGTAGGATGTCAGCAGGCAAAGAAAATCTATCATTATCCTATTCACTCCAGTGTATCTAGATTAGAGGGTTATGTGAATTGCCCCTTTGCCCACTTTATTAAATATGGACTACGTCCAAAACAATTAAAGAAGTACAAAGTAGAGGCTCCTGATATAGGAGAGCTTTTTCATAGCTCTATTTCTTTATTTACTGAGGAACTGCGAAAGGAAAGACTAGATTGGTCCAAAATTGACAGGCAGACCAGCGAGGGGATGATAGAGAAGATTATTGATGAGATGGTGCCTCAATATGGAGGTGGAGTATTTCAAAGTACTTATCGCTATCAATATCTAGTAAAACGCTTAAAGAGGGTGAGTAAACGGGCTATTTGGACTTTGACCTCCCATTTTCAAAAAGGAGATTTTAAGCTATTGGGACATGAGATTATTTTTGGTAGAGGAGGACAATTTCCAGCCATTGAAATTCATTTATCCGATGACAGTAAGGTTTATCTAGAAGGCAGAATTGATCGGGTGGATATCTTAGAAGAGGAAGAAGAGGGTTATGTTAAGATCATTGATTATAAATCAGGAAATCAAGACTTTCATCTTTCCGATGTCTACCATGGATTAAACCTTCAATTAATGGTGTATATGGGAGCTCTTTTAGAACACAATTATTTTTCTGGAAAGAAAAAGCTAAAGCCTGCGGGAGTATTTTATTTTAAAATAGATGACCCTATGATACAAAGTGACGAAAAGATTGTAGAAAAGGCAGAAGAAGAGATTGCTAAAAAACTAAGACTCAAGGGGTTAGTTCTAAAGGATACCAATATTGTGCGGGCCATGGACCGGGAAATGGATCGACAATCTAGTGTCCTTTCTGTACAATTGACCAAAGAAAATCAATTTTATAAAAATTCCTCTGCCTTAGAAGAGGAAGGGTTCTTTGAGTTACTACAGCATGTAAGGGGATTCATTCAACAAATCAGTGAGAAAATACTAGAGGGGGATATCAAAATTTATCCTGTAAAAAATGGGAAAAACACAGCCTGTGATTATTGTTCTTATCACGGTATTTGCCAATTTGATACCCTTTTTCAGGATAATGAGTATCATATGATTCAAAAACTCAATGATGAGGAAGTACTAGAGAAGATCAAAAAAGAGCAGGAGGTGCCAGCAAATGGTTAAATGGACCGATAGTCAGCAAAAGGCAATTGATAGTAGAGGGCAAAACCTGCTGCTTTCTGCGGCGGCAGGCTCTGGAAAAACTGCTGTTCTAGTAGAGAGAATGATACAATTCCTTTTAAAGGACGGGGCAGATATTGATCGGTTTTTAATTGTTACCTTTACCAATGCGGCAGCGGGAGAAATGAGGGAAAGAATTAGCAAGGCCTTATATGCTGCTATAGAAGAGGGCTTAGGAGAAGAGCAGCATTTAAGAAGACAAATTCAGCTATTAGATCGGGCCTTTATCTGTACCCTCCATTCTTTCTGCATTGATATTGTAAGAAAGTATTTTCATTTGATCGATATAGATCCAATTTTCCGTATTGGAGAGCAAACTGAAACTACCCTTTTAAAACTAGAAGCTTTAGAAGAACTCTTTGAGAGGAAATATCAACAGGAAGATCCTGGATTTTTAGATTTAGTAGAAATGTATGGAGGCAATCGAGACGATCAGAAGCTCCAAAACCTTGTACTCAGTCTCTATGAATTTATTCAAAGTAAACCTCAACCAGGCCAGTGGCTGGAAGAGAGAATAAAAGACTTTGCTATGGAAGAAGGAGAGTTTTCAGAGAGTCTGTGGTATCAAAGCTTGATAGGACAACTAAAGATAGACTTAAAAGGGGCTAGGGATTTTTTCTTGGAAGCCAAAAGGATTGCCCTTATACCCGGAGGTCCAGATGGATATGAACCAATCTTGGAAGATGATATCTTTCAGGTAGAGCAATTGTTAGAGAGTCTAGAGGAAGACCTAGGTTGTTTTTATACGAAATTAAAAAATGTAAAACATAAAAGATTAAAACCGGTCAAAGAAGTCAATGAGGATTTAAAGGAAGTCAGTAAAAGCCATAGGGAACAGGGTAAAAATATTCTTAAGGAAATACAAGACAAGCTATTGATAAAAAGTCCTCAAGAATTTGTAAAGGAATTAAATGATCTTTACCTACCGATGAAATCCCTAGGGCAATTGGCTATAGAATTAGGAAAAGGATATGCCAAGAAAAAGCAGGAAAAGGGGATACTGGATTTTAATGACTTAGAACACTACGCCTTAAAAATTTTGGAGCATAAAGAGGCAGTAAAGGAATATCAGGAAAAATTTCATTATATCTTTGTAGATGAGTATCAAGATAGTAATCTTATTCAGGAAACCATAGTCAATCGCATTAAAAATCAAAATAATGTGTTTTTAGTAGGAGATGTAAAGCAAAGTATTTATCGATTTCGATTGGCAGATCCTTCTTTGTTCATAGAAAAGTATGAATCCTACCAAAATGATAAAAATTACATAGATCGTCGTATTGATTTAAGCAAAAACTTTAGAAGCCGTAGGGAAATTATTGATGGAGTAAACTTTATTTTTAAAAATCTAATGCATAAAGAATTTGGGGAGATTGACTATGATGATAGGGCAGCCCTTTATTTAGGAAGTGACTTTCCAGAAATAAAGGATACACAGATAGAGTGTTCCATTATTGAAAAACAGTCTTCAGAGGACAAGCAAGAATCTCCTTTAGGGGAAGTGGAAGAAATGACCAGTATAGAAGTAGAAGCCCATTTTGTGGCAAAACGAATTAAAAAATTATTAAATCAAGAAATCTATGATTTCAATCAAAAAGCCTATAGAAAAATAGATTATAGGGATATTGTAGTACTATTAAGAACCACAAAAAATTGGGTCCAGACTTTTTCAGAGGTTTTTATTTCCCAGGACATACCTGTATATGCCGATGTGAATACCGGTTATTTTGAAACCATAGAGATCGATGTTTTCATGAATTTATTAAAAGTCATAGATAATAAACGCCAAGACATCCCCCTTTTAAGCGTACTTCGTTCTCCTATTTTTGGCCTTAGTACCCAAGAGTTGATTCAAATTCGAGGAGAAAGTTCCAAAGATAGTTATTTTGAAGCCATAGAGGAGTATATAAAAGAAAAGGAGGATCCCCTTTCCCAAAAGTTAAAAGAGATTTTTCACCAAATTTATCAGTGGAAGGACCAGTCCCGATATATGGTCATGGAAGACTTTCTATGGAAATTGTTAATGGAGACCAATTACTATTATTATGTAGGAGCCATGCCGGGAGGGCTGCAGCGTCAAGCGAATATTCGAATATTACTGGATCGCGCCCGCCAGTTTCAGCAGACTTCTATGAAGGGATTGTTCCATTTTATCCAATTTGTAGATCAATTAAAGTCCACCAGTGGAGATATGGGAGCTGCTAAGATTTTAGGAGAAAATGATAATGTGGTACGAATTATGAGCATTCACAAAAGTAAGGGATTGGAGTTCCCGGTGGTAATTATAGCAGGGATGGGAAAACAATTTAACCTACAGGATACGAAACAACCGGTACTTTTCCACAAGGATTTAGGATTAGGACCGGATTATGTAGATCTAAACAGCCGCTCTTATCATGAAAGTATCGCCAAGATTGCTATGAAAAATAAGATTAAAAATGAAAGCCTCTCCGAAGAGATGCGAGTACTTTATGTAGCCCTAACCCGAGCAAAGGATAAATTAATTTTAATCGGCTCTTTAAGAAATTTGCAAAAATCTATTGAAAAATGGGCTCAGGCAATAGGTTCTTATCAGTTTTCTAAGGGAAAAAGTTATTTAGATTGGATTGGACCCATTCTTTTAAGACATAAACAAGGGGAAATTCTGAGGGAAAAAGGGGGGATCCCTTTAGAAGAAGATAAATTGTTAGAAGATCCCTCCCAATGGAAGATAGAAATTCTATCTACCCAGGAGTTTTTATCTATTAAGCAGGAAAATAAAGAAAAGCAAGAGGAGTTTCGAGAAAATCTATTGCATTTTAAAAGAAAAGAAAACTCTCCCTATAGAAAAGAAATTGATGAGAGATTAAACTGGAGCTATCCAAATCAAATTGATTCTATTTTACCTTCGAAATTATCAGTAACTGATGTAAAAAGAGTGCAAGGAAATGCTTCAATGGCATTGGCTACCAATATTCCCTCTATGACCACCCGCCCTGCCTTTCTAGATGGGAAGGGGGAACTAACGGGGCAGGAAAGGGGAAGCGCTACTCACTTTGTGTTACAGCATTTAAAACTAGACCGGGTAGAAACCCAAGAAGAGATTGAAGAACAAATAAAAGGAATGGTGAATAGGGAATTGCTTCGGCAGTCAGAGGCCAATGGAGTAGATGTCCAAAGGATTTTAAAATACTTCCAGTCCCCTATTGGAAAAAGAATGTTAAAGGCAGACCGAGTCTTTAGAGAGGTGCCCTTTAACTTAGTGAAACAGGCAAAGGAAGTATTGCCCAATGTGGAAGAGATATCCTCTTGTAAAGAAGAGATTCTTATCCAAGGAGTGATAGATTGTTACTTTTATGAAGGAGCAGACTTAGTACTCATCGATTATAAAACGGATTTTTATCTCAATGGGAAGAAAAAACAAGAGATGGTGAAAAAATACAAGATCCAAGTTCAACTCTATCAAGAGGCATTGGAAAAAATCCAGGGCAAAAAAGTAAAGGAAGCATATTTATACTTATTCCATGGAAATGAGGCGGTTTTACTATGAGAATTCTCCATACATCCGATTGGCATTTAGGGAAAACCCTAGAAGGATTTAGTCGACTCTCTGAACAAGAAAAATTTATAGAAGAATTAATAGAAATTGTAGAGAGAGAAAAAGTGGATATGATTTTATTAGCAGGAGATGTTTATGATACCTATAATCCCCCTGCAGCAGCGGAACAATTATTCTATAAAAGTATGAAAGAACTTTCCAAGGAAGGGCAACGGCCCATTCTTGTAATTGCAGGAAACCACGATAATGCAGAGCGTTTAACCGCTGCCAGTCCTTTAACCTATGAGCAGGGGATTCTTCTTTTAGGGACTTCCCAAAATAGAGTGCCGACAGGAAAGTATAAGGGTTTTGAAATTTTAGAATCTGGTGAGTACTACATTACATTATCTATAAAGGATGAGCAGGCGGTGGTCCTTGCGCTACCCTATCCTACCGAAAAAACTCTTAATGAAATACTCACTAGAGATGCAGATGAGGAAGTGATGCAGCAACCTTATTCTCAGCGTATTGGGAGCCTATTTCAGAATCTTTCCAAACACTATCGGGAAGATACCATTAATCTAGCTCTATCCCATCTCTTTATGGTAGGAGGAGAAGAAAGTGGTTCTGAACGGCAAATCCAATTAGGAGGAAGCCTAGCTGTAGAGAGTAAGTGCCTTCCAGAAGCTCAATATATTGCCCTAGGGCACCTTCACCGCCCCCAAGGGGTAGCTGGGGGAGGGGGAAGAGCATACTATAGCGGTTCTCCCATACAATATAGCAAAAGTGAAATTAACTATAGTAAATGTGTCAACCTCATCAAGGTGGGACCGGGAAAAGAAGCAAAGGTAGAGCCGATTTATCTTCGAAATTATAAGCCTATTGAAGTATGGAGGTGCTCTTGTATTGAGGAGGCTCTAAAACGTTGTGAAAGCGAAGCCCAAAAAGAAGCTTGGGTTTATTTAGAAATCCAAACCGATCGAGTTTTAAATGGAGATGAAATCAAAGCCCTAAAGAATCTTCGAAAGGATATTGTAGAAATCTGTCCTCTACTTACTACAGAAGACTCTTTAAAAGAAGAGATAAAAGATATTAAGGACTTAAGTATCATGGAATTATTTTATAATTTTTATTTCAGTAAAAGAGGAGTAGAGCCCAGTGAAGAGATTGTAGAACTTTTTGCTGAAATTATAGGGGAAGGGGAGGAAAAATATGAAGCCCTTGCTACTGAAAATTAGTGGGATTAATAGTTTTATTGAAGAACAGACCATTCATTTTGGTGAGCTTACTGAAAGGGGATTGTTTGGAATCTTTGGGCCTACAGGAAGCGGGAAATCCACTATTTTAGATGCCATGACCCTTGCCCTATATGGAGAAATTCCTCGTTCTTGGAAAAAGAATGATTTGTCAGGAATCATTAATAGTCAATGTGATAAGGGAAAGGTATATTATGAATTTGAAATAGGGAATCAAAAGAGTCGAAAAAGATATTTTGTCTCCCGAACCTTTAAAAGGGATAAACAGGGCAGCGTAAAGACCAATGGGGTAAAGCTTTGTGATATTACTGATAAAGAGCAGCCTATAGTATTAGAGGAAAAAGTAACAGATGTAAATCGTCAAATCATAGAAATTATTGGACTGAATTGTGAAGATTTTACCCGTTCTGTTGTATTACCTCAAGGCAAGTTTAGTGACTTTCTAAGGTTAAGCGGGAAGGACAGGAGAAATATGCTAGAGAGGATTTTTGCCCTACAGGAATATGGAAGCCAGCTTTCCCAAAAACTGAGCAATTATAAAAAAGGGGTAGAAAAAGATTATACCTTTGTAGATGGGAGGTTAAAGTCCTATGAAGGCGTCTCCAAAGAGCGCTATGATACATTGTTAGGAGAAATCGAAAATCTAATACAGCAATGTACTAGAGCAAAAGAGCAGTATCAGCAAATAGAGAAGGAGTATGAATCTAGTAAAGTATTGTTAGAACTTACTTCAGAATATAAAGAGAACTTAAAGAAACAAGAGGATTTAAAGGGGCAAGCTTCCCAAATAGAGAAATATAAAATCCAATATGAATTGGCAGAACGGGTAAAAAATATTCACCCTTACATAGAACAACAACAAAGCCTATTTGAGCAGATCACTATAAAAGAAACTGCCAAAGAAAAGAATCAGAAAGATCTTGGGGAGATTTCTTCTATTTTAGAAAAAATCCGGGAAAATTGGAGAGTACAACAGGAACGAAAAGAAAAGGATATCCCTAGATTGTTGAAGGAAAAGGATAGGGTAGAATTTGCTTTGGAAAGACGAAAGAAGCTTCAAGGACTTTCTAAAAAGTCTAAAGAGATGGAGCAACAACAAGTTAAGATACAAGGACAGTGGGAGCAGATCCAGGGAACTTTGAAAGAATCGAAGGAACAAATTACAAAACTCACTAAAAAAATAAAACTAGGTCAAAAAAGTGTCCAGGAGATGGAAGTATCTGCCCAGTATCGAAGAAAACTTTATGAAGCTTATGAAGCAGAAAGGGAATATCAAAAAGCCCTAGGAGAAGAAAAGAATCTTTCTAAAAAAATTGCTGACCTAAAGGCTAAGGAATTAGAGCCTATGGGACAGGAACAAAAAGAATTAGAAAGCCAGATTCAGAAGATAGAAACCCAACTGAAAAAATATAATGAAGAGTATAAAAAAATTCATAATCAGATACAACAGTCCTATCGTCAGAATATGGCAGCCTTATTGGCAAGGGATTTAAGGGAAGGGGATTGTTGTCCTGTCTGTGGTTCTAAAGAGCATCCCCTAAAAGCCAAGGACATCCAAGGACAAGAAATAGAAAAGCTAGAGAAGAACCAAGAAGCCTTAGAAGAAAATATAGAAGAAATTCAAATTTCCTTAGGGGAAAAGAAAAATTTTCTACAAAAAATAATAGCAGAGATCTCTATAAAAGAAGAAATTTTAAACGAAAATCAAGGACAACAACAACAACTTCAAAAAAACCTAAATACTTTAAGAACAGATCTTGAAAGTTTAAAAGAAGAATTAGGAGTGGAAGAAATCCAAAAAAGCCTTAGGCAATTACAGAAAAGGGAAGCTGATTTAGAAAAGCTTCAAGGGGATATTCAAATTCACCAAAGAAACAAAGAAGAGCAGGAAATCCAAAGGAATATTTTACAGGAGAAATATAATAACTGCCTCCATCAATTGGTACAATGGAATCAAAGAAAAGAACAGCTAGAAAAGCAAATTCAAGAGTTAAAAAATGAAATAGAACAATATTGTGGGCAAAAAGATCCCGAGAAAGAGATGAAAATTCTCCAGCAGGAGATAGATTTTATAGAAAAGGAATACCAAAAGGGAAAGAAGGATTTTGAAAAATACTCCAATCAAAAAATCGATTTAGAAAAGGAGCAAAAGGGATTAGAAGACACCTTACAGCAATTATATGATCATAGGGATACGATAGAGAAAAGTCTAAATCATATGTTACGGGAAAATGGATTTGATACGATAGAGGAAGTCACTGCTTGTTTTAAACATCAAGAAGAAAGACAAGAACTTAAGGCTATGATTAAAAAATATGAGGGTCAAGTGCTCCTTGTAAAAGAAAACATCAAAAACCTAGAAAGACGTCTCAATGGACATTTTATTGAAAAGTCTAAGTGGCAGGAAATACAACAAAAAAAAGAGGATAGCAAAAAAAATCTAGAATCTCTTCAAAGATCTTGGATTGAGAAAACAGCTGTTAAAAGGGACATGGAGGAAAAATTAAAGAAACAAGAAATCATTTTACAGGAAAAGAAGGAAATAGAACATAAAAAAGCCCTATTGGAAGATTTAACAACCTTATTAAAGGGAAATGAATTTGTAGAATTTATCTCTATGGGACAATTAAGATATATTGCTAGGGAGGCCTCTCAGCAATTAAAGAAAATCACTAGAGGTAGATATGCCATAGAATTAGATGCTGATGGAAACTTTATTGTGAGGGATGACTTTAATGGAGGGGTAAGAAGAAATACCCAAACCCTTTCTGGAGGGGAGACCTTTTTGACCTCCCTATCCTTGGCACTGGCCCTATCTTCCCATATCCAGTTAAAGGGGAATGCCCATTTAGAATTTTTCTTTCTAGATGAAGGTTTTGGTACCTTAGATCAGGAATTGTTAGAAGTTGTTATGGATAGTTTAGAAAAATTACATTCTGATCAATTGAGTGTAGGATTGATTAGCCATGTGGAAGAATTAAAACAGAGAGTTCCTAGAAAGTTAATCGTACAACCGGCTATAGCAGGGGTCAGGGGTACTAAGGTGATCTTAGAAAGAGGGTAAGATTTGAGTTTATAATATTAAGAAGAAGGGGGAATTAAGATGAGTAAAATACAAATTATTATAGATAGTACAGCATATCTTACTAGAGAAGAAGCAAGAGAGAATGAGATAAAGGTAGTACCTTTATCCATACATTTTGAAGGGGAGGATTTTCAAGACCCCTTTTTAGGAGAGTTTGCAAATTATTATGAGAGACTAGCTGGATCAAAGGAATTTCCCACTACTTCTATGCCTTCTATAGGAGCCTTTGTGAAGGAATACCAAGAGGCCATAGACCAAGGCAAGGAGGTATTGGTCCTTACCTTTTCTTCAAAATTAAGCGGTACCTATAATAATGCTCTTATTGCTGCAGAAATGGTAGATCAAGACAAAATCACAGTTATTGATACATTTACATCTGTGGGAAACTTTAAGTATATGGTATTACAGACGGTAAAGATGGCAAAGGAAGGAAAAAGCAGGCAAAAGATTGCAGATTTTATAGAAGAACAAAAAAGAAAAATGGATGTCTATTTTACGGTAGGTTCTTTAGAGTATTTACGAAGAGGTGGAAGACTTACCAATGCTTCAGCCTTCATTGGCTCTATTTTAAATATAAAACCCATTATCCAGTTAAAAAATGGAGAGTTAGTAGGGGTAGAAAAAACTAGAGGGAAGAAAAGGGCTATCGATATTTTGATAAAGAAGGTACCTAATTATGCTAAAAATATCTGTGTACATCATATTTTAAATGAAAAGGAAGCTTTTGAAGTGGCAGAGATCTTACGGGAAAAATGCCCGGAGGCAGATATCTTAGTAGAAGAAATAGGTCCTGTAATTGGTTCCCACCTAGGGCCTTATGCTATAGGGGTTGTTTATACCTGGTAATTTATCCGATGACTACCTGCCGTAAGACTCTCACTTCTATTAAAGTAGGGGTCTTACGGTAGTTATGTTCCTGGATAACATTTTCCTTAAAGGATAACGAATTCCAAGTATCGAAAATACCGATACTAAGAAATCTGTTTATTAGCTTGTCGTTTTCTACCAACCTTTATAGTTGCCCAAGCATAGAGTATCGTACAAACTGCACCTAAGATATAGGAAATTCCATAGCTTTCTGGGCTAACACCAAAGAGTTGGCCAAGTCTAGGTTCAATACCAAAACCAATAGATGCGTGGAAGATATAACTTGTTACTATCATGCAATAGAACATTCCTGGAATCAAGGCAAATAAATAGGATTTGTGATGTTCCATCAAGTACGCACTAATCATGGCTAAAGCAAATACTCCAATGGATTGATTGGTAAATGCGAAATATCTCCAAAGCAAATTAAATCCATCAGGATTTATTTTTGAAAAAATTAATACGGCTGTACAGACAACAAAGATGATACTTGAAACCTTTATCCTATTTTTAGATTGGGTTTGATCGATATTGAAGCTTTCTGCAATCATAAGTCTTAGGGATCTAAGAGCGGTATCACCAGAAGTAATAGGAAGAACAATGACTCCAAGAATTGCAAAAATAGCACCTATTGATCCTAAGAAGTACCTAGAAATTTTACCTACCATTAAGGTTGCATTGGTATCTGTAGGGATACCAGTATGAAACAATACCATAGCTCCAGCAGCCCATATCATTACAATAAATCCTTTATTCTATTTATTACAAAAATAGAATGTAATATTTTTGTAAAAAATTTTAAAAATAAACAGAGTTCTTGGCTTCAGATGGATTTTTTAGATCATTCATTCTAGTATAAAATCATATTTTACTGGCAAAATAAAAGGGAAGCAACTTTTTAAAAAAAAGGAGATGGAATGAATGGGGAAAACACCAAAGCCAAATCCAGATGATAGAAGGGACAATGTAGAAAGAATACAATATAATATTGGAAAAACCATACAAAATATGAAACGAGCTAAAGAAACGATTGAAATAACCGATGATGAAAAGATGGAGGAGACTTTAAAGGAAAAAAATAAGAGAAGAGAAAAGGCCTTAGAGGGAATGCGGCAGGAAATCAGGGAAGAAGCAATAGATAGAAGAAATAGATATCAATAGGAAAATGATTTAAGAACTCTGTTTATAGAAACCGTAGATTTTTTCTATGGTTTCTATATTTCTATAGAAAAATCATTCAACAGGTGATCAAGTGAATGAAAAAAAGCAGATAAAAATGATTTTAATAGTCTTTATAACTCTTATGGTAATAGGAACCATTGGATATTCAGAATTACTGAATACTTCTTTATTAGATTCTTTGTACATAACCTTTATGAGTATTTTAGGTTATTCTGAAGTAGAAGGAATGACACCCATTTCCAAAATATTCTCTATGATTATGCTTACCTTTGGAGTAGGAATAGGAGGATATGCAGTGGGAATTCTTATTGATATTATGATTGAAGGGAAGATCAAAGATTCATGGAGGCATAAAATAGTGGAAAATAAAATCTCGAGATTAAAAGATCATTATATCCTATGTGGTGCAGGGGAAACAGGGGAAGTAGTTATCGAGGAATTTATCCAAAATCATGTGAATTTTGTAGTAATAGAAAGAAATGAAAATATTTATAGGGAATTACTGGACAATGGAATTTTAGCTATTTTAGGAGATGCCACTGAAGAAGAAATATTAAGACTGGCTCAAATACAAAAGGCAAAGGGACTCATTAGCTCCTTATCAAAAGATTCTGATAATATTGTGGCAGTTCTTACCGCAAGACAGATGAATCCTAATATGTACATTGTTTCAAGGGCAATCGATAAAACTGCCCATAGCAAATTAAAAAAGGCTGGAGCTAACTATACCATATCTCCCAATGAAATAGGGGGCAGAAGAATGGCAGCGCAGATTGTAAAACCTTCCATTGTGTCCTTTCTAGATGTGATTACCCGGATTGAAGATATAGAGTTGGATTTGGAAGTAATTGTAGTCCGAGAAAACTCTCAAATCATCGGGAAATCCTTAAAGGATATTCGAATGCCTGGGACAACGGGATTGATTGTACTAGCAATCCAAAAACATGACCAGGAAGATATCCTATTTAATCCTAATCCTGATGAAATGTTAGAGCAAGGGGATGCGCTGCTGGTATTGGCTACTTCTCTCCAAACAGAGAGGATTAAAAGATTAGCCAATGATATAGAAGAAAAATAAAGAAAGGTTCTATTTTTATTTTAACCATAAGAGATTTTATATCATTTTTCATGTATTAGAAAGATTATCCACGAGATAAGGAAATTATTATTTATAAAGCTTCATTTAACAAAAAACCAAAACATTTTCATCAAAAAATTTCTTGAAATTAGCAAGATTTAGTTTTATAATAAACAAATATCAGAAAATTTCGTAAAAGTTGGGAATGCCGTCTTTTATGGGGCCACCCAAGGAGAAGCCTATATTAGAGGAAAAGAAAGTACACACTATCCAAGTAGATTGGCATCAGGATGAAAAGGGATTGACGTTGCTTTATTGGAGCAAATCCACATCATCTTTTACCAAACCCCGCAGGCTCATCGACAGCATGGCGAGAAATTCATCGAAAAATGGCTTTACATCCTCAAACGGAGCCTCCGGATGTTGATTAAAATATCTCCAGGATTGGTTGAAATAATACTGATAATGGGACAGAAACACGGCCTCTAATACCGTTCTATCGACATCTTCTTTTAAATCCAATCCTTGAATCCATTCTCTTGCGAATTGCGGTGCCAGAGATATGAGATCTTTCAGCAATTTTTCCATTTTATCGGTTAAATTCTCAGGCGGATTCATGAACGCTGTCATGATAAGCTGGACAATTTCTGGATATTTTCTAAAGAAACTTAATTCCAACTCACAGAGCTTTTTTAATCCTGCAATTCCTTTATATAAAAGTTTTTTATAATCAAAATCCAGTTCTGTCATTGTAATTTCAATGGCATAGAGAACACTTGCTTCGTAGAGCTTTTCTTTGGTTTTGTAATAATGAAAGACCAACCCTTTGGAAACTTTCGCCATTTTGGTGATCTGGTTTGTCGAAGCTCGTTCAAACCCCTTTACAGCAAATTCGTGGATTGCTGCTTCTAAAATTGCTTGCTCTTTTGAGTCAGGCATTTACACCTTCATATCCTTTCTTTGATAAATCCAAAATGTTGCCAGACAGCACAGGAACAATACAATGATATCGGTCAGCATATATTTTCCTTCGATGACGTCCTGGAATATCCGGGTTGGTGTTGCTGCTTCTATCGGAGAAAAATAAAGTAATGGCTGAAAATCTTCCTGTAATTTTCCGACAATTCCAAGTATAAATGTTAGAAAAACAAAGCCCAATGACAGAGATGTTGTTGACTTCTTGGATGATAACAAAGCTGAAAACAGAAAACCAACATGAAGAAATGTCATCCCCATGATCCATCCACTTAAAGTTAATAGTGAGAAATTGCTGAACAGATCAGAAACTTCTGTTTCGGAATCTTTAAAGATGACACAGGCGAAAAACGAGACAATAATGATTGCCAACCAATACAGAGTATACAGGACAATATTTGCCAGCATTTTTTCGCCAACAATGGAAGTTCTTGAAATGGGCTGTGCATACAAATATTGAATCGTTCCTTCTGATTCTTCTCTGACCAAGGCATTTGTCCCCAGCATTGCTGCGAATATTGCAGAAGCAATTAAAATATATTGGAAATAATAACCGAAAAATCCCTCTACCGTTGCCAGCGTTGCCATGCTAGAAATATTAAAAGCCTCCAACATTTCCTGAGGCATTGCATTCATATCAAAAGAACTCATCATATCTTCCATGGAAGGAAACATTGCCATTATTCCAAAAGTGAGTATAGAAACAACAATGATCCAAATAAGCAAACTTTTTATGTGTGTTTTATATTCCAGTTTAAAAAGTGTCATGATTAAATTCCCCCTTGCTTTCATACATAGACATAAATTGCTCTTCCAAATCACGATTATCAACAGTTACGTCGTCCAAATTTACCGATAGTTGGGCAAGAGTCTTAAAAAGTTGAGGCAAGTCTTTTTCATATAAAAACTGCGCTTTCTTTTCTGCCTGGGAGATACATTTTGCGCCGATTGCTTTCATTTGTTCCAGCGGCAGCGCACTTCCCTTTAACGTAATCACTTTTACATTCCGGTTGATTTTCTCAAGGTCTTCAATGCCGATCAAGTGACCGTTTTTAATAAAAGCTATTTTTGAACAATAGTCTTCCACTTCTTTCAGATTATGGCTTGATAGAAAAATAGTTGCACCTTGTTTTTGCTTTTCCTTTAAGAGTCGGAACAACCGTGCATGCATTAGTGGATCCAGTCCGTTTGTCGGTTCGTCAAGGATCAGTAGTTTCGGGTCATGGAGCAATGCACAAACAATGGCTATTTTTTTCTTGTTTCCCAACGAAAGGTCACCAAATTTTTTTGCTGTATCAACCTGAAATAATTCACATAATTCTTTTACTTTCTGTTTATTTCCTTGCATATGATGAAATTTCAGTGTGAAACGGATTAAATCTCGAACACGAAGCTGTGGATAAAAACGGACATCGCTTTGTACATAACCAATTCTTTTTTTGACTTCCACATTGGCAGCAGGCATTTCTTTGCCAAATAATTTAATACTTCCGCCGTTGTGCTTAATAAAATTTAAAATCATATTCATTGTCGTCGATTTACCAGCTCCGTTGGGGCCGATAAAGCCAAAAAATTCACCTTCTTCGACTTTTAGAGATAGGTCTGTGACAGCGGCAAACTTGCCAAAATATTTACTGATATGACTTAATTCGATGACTGACATTTTTGTGGCACCCCTTTTGATAAAACTGGATTGACCGATTGGTCAATACTCAATATAATACACCTTGACCATATGGTCAATAGAAACGAGAAAAATTTTTTCCAAAAATGACGTATCTTTAGCAGGCATGAACTTATGATTGGTTTGGATGCCATTTCAAAGCTAGATGTTATGGGTGACGTAATTTTTGAATGTGGAAACGTGACAGTTGTTGCAAATATTTAATGAAATAGGTGAGAAGTCGCCCACCTCTATAGATGGTGTGATGAATCGTCATTTCTTTTGCTTTATGTTATAATCAATTTATTAATGATAAAGGGGCATTGATATGGATCAAGTTTTTTTTGAGAAACTAGAGGAAGAAAAAGGAATTCAATTTACTCAACAGCAGAAAGAAGCAATTTTACATAAAAATGGTCCTGCTTTGGTATTAGCAGTGCCAGGGGCAGGGAAAACTACGGTTTTGATTACTCGAACAGCTTATTTAATTTATGAAAGCCAAGTAGACTCCAAAAAGATTTTATCCCTTACCTTTAGTAAAGCAGCTGCAAGAGAGATGAAAAAAAGATTTGAAAAGACCTATGGGGAAGGGCTATCCATTCAACCCGATTTTTCTACTATTCATAGTTTTGCCCATCAGGTCCTTAGAAAAGAACTAAATACTAAGGGAATAGAGTACTATCTTATAGAAGGGAAAAATTCTCCTATTCATAAGATGGAACTTTTAAGGCAAATCTATCAAGATTACAATCATAAAGCAATTAAGGATGAGATCCTGGAGGATCTAGCCAATGCTATTAGCTTTGTGAAAAATCGGTTGTTAAAGGAAAAGGAAATACAAAAACAATTTTCTGACATTAAAAATTTCCCTAAGATTTATGAAGGATATGAAACATGGAAAAGGAAAAATCGCTATATTGATTTTGATGATATGCTTACCTTAGCTTATGGCATCTTAAAAAAGAATAAACAATTATTAAATTTTTATCGAAAGAGATATTCCTACATTCAAGTTGATGAGGGACAGGATACTTCCCCTATCCAATTTGCTTTAGTAAGGCTGATTACTCAGCCTAACCATCATCTTTTTATTGTAGCAGATGATGATCAATCTATTTATGGATTTCGGGGAGCAGATCCGAAAGAATTGACGGAATTTAAAAAGGCTTATCCCAAGGGAAAGGTCTTTTTTATGGAGGAAAATTTCCGTTCTACCCAATCTATTGTAGAGATTGCCGGGCAATTTATTCGAGGAAATCAAGACCGTTATGAAAAAAATATACATACTCAAAAAGAGAGAGGGAAACCTATTATTATTCTAAAGGTAAATAACTATATACAACAATTGGATTATCTTTTAGAAGAATTAAAGTCAAAAAAAGAGCAAGGGACCATCGCCATTTTATTTCGAAACCATCTTTCTACTGTTCCTTTAATCGATGCTTTCTTTAGAAAAGAAATTCCTTTCTATTTACGGGAAGGGAAAAGATATTTTTTCCATCATTGGGTTACTAGAGACATCTTAAGTTTTATTCGCCTTGCCCTAAACCCTAAGGACATCAAAAGCTTTGAGAATATTTATTATAAAATGAATCAATATATTAGTAGAAAGACAGTGGATCTAGTACAGAGGAGATACCACAATCAGTCAGTTTTTGAAATTTTAACGGATATACCCCAATTGCCTTCTTATCAAAGGAAAAGGATGTATGAATTAGAAGAAAAATTTTATACGTTAGAGAGTTTAAGTCCCCTTAAGGCTTTGGAGTATATTGAAAATCAATTATGCTATGGAGACTTTTTAAGGGAAAGGGAGAAATCCAGACCGGCCATGGTGTCCACCGGAGAGTTTATCTTGGAACGATTAAAAAGTATCGGGAAAAACTTATCTACTTTGAAAGAGTTTCTTCACCGATTGGAAGAATTAGAGAAATGGTTAGAAAATTGTTCTCATCAACAAAAGTCTTCTGATACAAATATTGTTCTTTCTACTTTACATGGAGCCAAGGGATTAGAATTTGATCGGGTCTATATGATTGATCTCATGCAAGATCAAATCCCCACTTATTCTAGTCTAAAACAATTTAAACAAGGGGATACGGACTTTCTAGAGGAAGAGCGAAGGCTTTTTTATGTAGGAATGACCCGGGCCAAAAAGGAGCTTACCTTAATGACCATCAGTTCTCCAAAAAGTATCAGCCAGGAGCCTTCTCAGTTTATAAAAGAGGTACAAAATTGTTTAAGAAATAAGAATTCGACTGAAAAAAGTCAAGAGTATTTTAAATTCAGGAATAGGGTAAGACATAGGAAATTTGGATAGGGAAAAGTTCCATGGGTAAAGGGAAACACTATTGCCATTGATTTTAAAAAATATGGGATAAAAAAGCTAGAAAAGAATTATTGTATCCACAATGGAATTCTGGAAAAGGTATAAAAATAAAGGAGGAGTTATTATGGAATATAGGATTGAAAAAGATACCTTAGGGGAAGTAAAGGTACCAGTGGATAAATATTGGGGAGCTCAGACCCAAAGAAGTTTTCAAAACTTTAAAATCGGAAAAGAAAAAATGCCTCTAGAGATTATTTTGGCATTTGCTATTCTAAAGAAAGCCGCTGCTATTACCAATCGAAAATTAGGTCTCTTGGATGAAAAAAAGGCAGATGTCATTGAAAAAGTATGCGATGAGATTTTACAAGAAAAGCTAGAGGAACACTTTCCATTAGTGGTGTGGCAAACAGGGAGTGGCACTCAATCTAATATGAATGTCAATGAAGTTATTGCCAATCGTAGCAATGAAATCTTGGGAGAAAAACTCATTCATTCCAATGATGATGTGAATAAATCTCAAAGCTCGAATGACACCTTTCCAACGGCAATGCATATTGCAGCAGTTATGGAGTTAGAAGATAGGCTATTGCCGGCTATTAAAGAATTAAAAAAGACCTTTGAAAGGTTGATAGAAGAAAATAAGGATATCATAAAAGTAGGGAGAACCCACCTACAGGACGCGACCCCTTTAACCCTAGGACAAGAAATCAGTGGGTGGTACAATATGTTAGAGAAATCTATCGTTATGATAGAAAAAAGTGTTGAAGAGTTAAAGGAATTGGCATTAGGGGGGACAGCAGTAGGGACAGGTTTAAACACTCATCCTGATTTTGCCCAAATGGTAGCAGGAGAAATGAGTCGTATTACAGGAAAGAACTTTGTAACGGCTAAAAATAAATTTCATTCTCTTACCAGTAAAGATGAATTGGTTTTTGCCCATGGGGCTCTGAAGGCATTGGCAGTGGATCTTATGAAAATTGCCAATGATATAAGATGGTTAGCCAGTGGACCTAGAGGTGGAATAGGAGAGATTACTATTCCTGCCAATGAACCAGGAAGCTCTATTATGCCTGGAAAGGTAAATCCTACTCAAAGTGAAGCCCTTACCATGGTAGCAGTTCAGGTGATGGCGAATGATGTTGCTGTAGGAATCGCTGCATCCCAGGGGAATTTTGAGTTAAATGTCTTTATGCCGGTTTGCATTTATAACTTTCTACAATCTGTAAGACTATTATCCGATGGGGTTCACTCCTTTAATAAAAATTGTGCAGTAGGGATAAAACCTAATAAAGAAAAAATAGAGGAGTATCTAAAGAACTCTCTTATGTTGGTAACAGCCCTTAATCCCTATATTGGATATGACAATGCTGCAAAAATCGCCAAGAAAGCCCATGCAGAAGGAATTACCCTAAAGGAGGCTGCTTTAAAGCTTAATCTTTTAACAGAAGAAAAATTTGACGAAATCCTAAGACCAGAGAAAATGATTTCTCCTCAAAAATAATAGAAGGGAAATAAATGCAAATACTGAATACATAGGGACGACATTTGGCCGTCCCAAGGGAAAAACACCTTAAAAGCTCTCGACAGGAATTTTTCTTTCTTCTTCCTTGATATGTCTAAGGTGCGTATAGATTGTATTTTTGGTAATTCCTAAGATCTTTGCAGTACGTTCTACAGAATTTTTCAGATTAAAAATACCATGATTATAAAGAATACGGGTAATTTCTTTGACCTTCAAATTCACAGGAATAGAAGAATCTTGGTAGACATTCATACGTGTATCTTCTACCGTATCATCAATGAGATCTTCTACACTTTTGGCAAGATTTTCACGGGTTGTTTGAAGTGGAGTTTCACTGATTTTTTCAAAGGGAATAAAATTTTTAATGATATCCTTAAGGGAAGTATCTAAATACATATTGATACAAAAAAGCCCGATAATCCTTTTTTTCTCTCCTAGAATGACAATGGTGGAAGACTTTAGATGTTCTCCTCTTTTATCTTTAGTAAAGTAACTTTTATACATCTGTCCTACGTTTCTCTCAATATCTTGAAGCATAGAAAGGGCAAGATCAGTAATAGGGGCCCCAATCTTCCTTCCAGAATGAAAGCCATTGTAAATCCCAATGACCGAATGGTCTAGATTCTCTAAGCTATGAACAATAATCTCATAATGCTCTCCTAAATAATGGGACAGACCATCTGCTAAAATAAGATAAGATTGTAAGATATTCCTATCATTTTCTGTTAATTCAGTAAATTTAGAATGCATAAATACCACCCTTTTTCATATCCTTTTCTTTATTGCTATTATAATAAAAGGAAAATCAAAAAAGAGATTTTTCCATTTTTGATTTTCCTTTTATCAAGTGATTCTAAGCTTCAGTTGGAGTAAAAACTCCATCTGAAACTTAGAACTCTGTTTATCTCCCCATTCTATACGCTGGGAGTATCAAAAGTGATAGCGTTTGAATAAATTTAAAAACTATTCAATATCTTCTTTGGTAGGTTCTTTTTTGATGATGTGCCTATGATAAATCTTATCAATGATAAGAGCAAGGGCATTGTCCCCAGATACATTGGCAGCAGTTCCAAAGCTATCTTGTGCAAGATAAAGAGAAATTAATAAACTTGCTAATGGGCCATTAGAATCAATTCCAATCACTGGAAGAAAAGGAAGGGCGGTCATAATAGATCCACCAGGTGCCCCAGGAGATGCTACCATAGCAACTCCAAGAATCATGATAAAACGTAACATTAAAAGATAATCATTAGGCATTCCATACATCATAAGAACAGTATAGCAACAAGCTGTAATAGTAATCATAGATCCTGGCATATGCACATTAGAGCATAAGGGAATGACAAACTCGCGAACCTGTCTAGTAGTCCCATTATTTTTCGCACATTCTAAGTTTGTAGGAATGGTTGCAGCAGAGGATTGGGTTCCAACAGCAGTCATATAACCAGGAATTTGATTTTTCATCCATTGCCATGGACTCTGATGTCGATAAAGTCCAGTTACTACAAATAATACAATTGTATAAATAAGATGTAGGGCAATAATACAAATAAAGATTCTCCAAAACACGCCAAGGATAGCAAATACAGAACCTGCGTAAGCCATATTAGCAAAATTTCCTAAGATAAACAATGGTAAAAATGGAACAATGGCTTTATTTAATACTATTGTGATAATATCATAAAACTCACTTAAAGCGCCATATAATACCTTTCCTGATTCTCTTTTTTTAAGCATTGAAATACATAGGCCCATCATAAAGGCAAAAATCAATGCACCGGTTACAGGAATAATAGGCTCAAGTCCAAGATTAAATAAGGATTCCACTCCCTTTCCAGAAGTCTCTTGAATGGTTTGAGTTAGATCTGAAGTAATAAAACTTGGGAAAATAGAAGATGCCATTATCCAAGAAGTAGACCCTGCGATTAATGTGGAACCATATGCGATCACTAAAGTAATCATTAAAAGCTTTCCAGCACCTTCATCTAGATCTGCAATTCCCTTTGTAACAAAAGCTAAAATCATAAGGGGAATGATAAAGTTTAACCATTCACTAAAAATAGATGCAACAGTATAAGCTATTCGGGTTACTACAGGGGGTAAATATAACCCAACTAAAATACCAAGAATAATAGCAATAATGACCCGAATAATTAAGCCAAAGCTGTGTTTTTTTTCACTCATATTTATCCTTCCTTTCTAAATATTTTATTTTTTAAAGCACAACCAGTTGGACTTGCAGCCACTCCGCCTAGTCCAGTTTCCCTTAAACTCTCTGGGAGTGCCTTTCCTACCTTATACATTGCTTCAACCACTTCATCAAAAGGCACTATAGATTTTACTCCGGCAAGGGCTAAATCCGCAGCAGATAAAGCATTTAAGGTCCCAGAGGCATTTCTTAAGGCACAAGGGAATTCAACCAGTCCAGCAATGGGATCACAAACTAAGCCCATTACATTAATTAAAGCAATCCCCGCAGCATGAAGCATCTCATCATTACTACCCTTAGCTATAAAAACAGCAGCACTAGCAGCCATAGATGCAGCAGATCCACACTCTACCTGGCATCCCCCTTCTGCACCAGCAAAGGTGGCATTTTGTTCAATGACTTGTCCAATTCCCACTGCTACAAGAAGGGCATTGATTAAATCATTCTTGTGCAAGTTAAAATGATCCTTAAGAGTCATTAATACTGCAGGAAGGATTCCTGAAGCTCCAGCTGTAGGTGCAGCTACAATTTTTCCCATAGAGGCATTGATCTCCGAGGTAGAAAGAGCCATGGCCATGGCCTTATTAGCAATAGATCCTAAGAGAGGCTTGTTCTTTTCACTGTAGTCGTTGACCCTTTTTGCATCTCCTCCAATCAGACCAGACAGGCTAGATACCTTTTTATTTAGAGCATCCTGGGAGGATTGTTCCATCACATTCAGTATTTCTTCCATTTGAAGACGAATTGCTTCTATAGTGTCTCCAGATGCATTGCTTTCTTCTTCCATTACCACTTGATAGATTGGCTTTTTTTGTTTTTCACAAAGTTCTAGCAATTGTTTCGCAGAATGATACACTAAATCACCTCCTTGTTGTCGATGTATTTCATAAATAAAAATGATTTTCCCTTTTTAATAGATTCATATAGATCTGAGTCTAAGCTTTCATTTAACTCTACAATCAAAAGTACTTCATTTCCTTCTTTTATGGTTCGCATTAAATCAATATTATATCCATTCGAATATAAAGCATTGGAAATATAGGCAATCATTCCTTTTTGCTCCTTATATTTAAAAAGCAAGGTAGGCTGTTCCCCAGTAAAGCTCACAGAGGTTCCATTAATATTTGTAATAAGGATATTTCCTCCACCAATAGAGGATCCAATTACATAAAAATGATTTTCATTAGGATAGTGAAAATCAATTTTTACTGTATTTGGATGGACATCTCCTAGTTCAGTGGGAATAAAATGATAAGTAATGCCAGCTTCTTTGGCAAATGTAAACGAATTCTTAATCCGCACATCGCTAGGTTCAAATCCAAAGATTCCTCCAATAAGAGCCTTATCGGTTCCATGTCCTTGATAAGTAGCTGCAAAGGAGCCATGAAGATAAAAGTCCACATGATGATACCCTAATCCAGCAATTTTTCGGGCTAATAGAGCGATTCTAGCAGCACCAGCGGTATGGGAACTAGAGGGACCAATCATAATAGGACCAACTACGCTAAAAATACCATGACTATTCATTTTTTACTCCTTTCTTTATTTGCATTTTATTTGCATTATTTTTTGTTCAGTTTCATTACAGAAGTTTATTGACATTATTATTTTAACGCTGTATTAATTCTAGTACATTTCTTCTTATCTGTCAAACCTTTTTATGTGGGTAGATCAAGCATTTAATCATAATCTTAAAGCGATAATTTTTAGGTAATGTTTTTTTGATATTAGTAACGAATTATTAAAAAATTATAAAATATTTATAAAAAAGTAAATAAAAATAGACTAAAATTCAAATACATGTTACTAAACGTAATGAAAACAATATAAATTAATTTGATAAGATCGGTTGTAATAAAATTTAGTAGAAATTTTTTATACTTACATGAATCGACATAATTTTCAAAAAAATAATGTAAAATATAATAAAGATTCACAGGTAAGTAGTAGCATGGATATTAAAATTTTAAAGTTACTCGAAAATAAGGAGGAAAAAAGTTGAAAAATTTAAGATTAGAAAAAGTAATGTATTCTATGGAGGAGGAGAATTTAAATCAGTTATTAGTAACGGACCCCGCTTCTATCTTTTATTTAACAGGAAAATGGATTTATCCAGGGGAGAGAATGTTAGCTCTATATATAAATAGAAAAGGCAATCATAAATTAGTTATTAATGAGCTTTTCCCATTAGAAGAAGATTTGGGTGTGGAAAAAATTTCATACAATGATAGACAAAATCCAATCGAAGTTCTGACTTCTTTTATAGATAAGAATAGTGCCATAGGAATCGATAAAAGTTGGCCTTCAAGATTTTTAATAGATCTTATGGAACAAGGGGCTGCTTCTAGATATGTAGATGGATCCTTTATTATTGACGATTTAAGAATGATTAAGGATAAGGAAGAAATTGCATTTTTAAGAGAGGCTTCTAGATTAAATGACCAGGCAATGGAAAAGTTGATAGGAGAAATCTCTGAACCATACAGTGAACAAGACTTAAATAAAAAATTAAGGGAGATTTATAGGAAAATAGGAGGGGATGATGTATCTTTTGAACCGATCATTGGTTTTGGTGCAAATGCTGCTGATCCCCATCATGTATGTGATAATACGAAACTAAGGGAAGGTGACAGCATCGTAATAGATATCGGATGTTTGAAAGATAATTATTGTTCTGATATGACAAGGACGGTATTTTATAAGAGTGTTTCAGGGAAAGCCAAGGAAATCTATCATATCGTACAGGAAGCTAATGAAAAGGCTAAGGATTTTATAAAACCTGGTACAAGATTTTGTGATGTAGATCATGCAGCTAGAAAGATTATAGAAGATGCAGGATATGGAAAATACTTTAACCATAGAACAGGACATTCTATTGGAATCGAAATTCATGAGCCTGGAGATGTATCCGAAGTAAATACCAATCTATTAAAACCAGGTATGGTGTTTTCCATAGAGCCGGGAATCTATCTATCTGGAGAGGTAGGAGTTCGAATAGAAGACTTGGTTGTAGTAACAGAAAATGGCTGTGAAGTTTTAAATCATTATGATAGAAATTTACAGGTAGTAAAATCATAAAAAGGAAAATGGAGGAGGAATATGAAAACCATATATATAGTAGCCGTTGTGGTTTATTTGCTGGGAATTTCAGCTTATGGATTTTATGTAAATAAAAAATATGTTAAGACCAATGATGACTTTGTTGCTGCAGGACATAGCTTACCCCTACATATCTTAATTGGTACCTTATTAGCCACATGGATGGGAAGTGGCATGATTACAGGAACTGCGAATTTTATTTACGAATATGGCCCCATTGCAGCAATATTCTTTTTAATTGGGGAGCCTATTGGACTTTTATTAATTGCTATATTTTTAGCAAAACGGGTAAAGGAAAAAATGAGTTATACCATTCCTGAATTATTTGAAAAAAAATATGGTCCTGTTGCAAGAATCATTGTCGCAATCTGTATTGTTCTTGCCTATCTAGGCATTGTCTCTAATCAATTTTCAGCCGGGGGATTAATATTGAACTTGATTACAGGCGTAAGTGTAGAGGTTGGAACTATTATTAGTGCAATTTTTGTTGTTTTTCTATCTGTTGTAGGGGGTCTGGTTTCTGTTGCCTATACAGATGCCATAGGGACACTGATTATATTTATTGCTATGATCGCTGGCCTTCCATTTGCCGTTAGTCAGGCTGGTGGGGTAACCGATTTTATTGCTGCCATTCCAGCTGAAAAAACTACCCTTACAGGGGGACTTAGTAATATTCAATTAATTGGATATATGTTACCTGTTATATTTTTGGTTTTGGGAGAGCAAAATATTTATCAACGTTTTGCAGCGGCAAAGGATCCTAAAGAGGCGCAAAAGTCAGGGTTTGGATTATTTTGGTTAGCTATATTATTAGACTTTTTGGTTATAACTATTACAGCTACAGCTATTGTTCTTTATCCCAATCTAAAAAATCCGGATACAGCATTCTTCCAGGTGGCTATGGGGGTACCCCAAGCAATAGGAGCAATTCTGATGGCTTGTTCTGTTGCCCTATTTATAACCACAGCAGACTCTTATTTATTATCCGCAGCTACCAATGTTGTATATGATATATGGGTAAGACTACTTAAGCCCAATGCAACAGACGACCAAAAGCTTAAGGCTACAAGGATTTGCATTATTTTATTGGCAATTTTAGCATTGGCTACAGGAAGCCTATTTCCATCTTTACTAAATGTTCAAATGTATGCCTATTCTATGTATGGTGCTGCTATTACACCTGCATTATTAGGAGCATTATTTTGGAAGAAAGCAACGAAAGCAGGAGGTCTTTGTTCTATCCTAGTGGGTGGCGGTACTGTACTGATCTGGGATGTAGTTTTGAAAACACCTGGAGGATTTAATAGTATATTATTAGCGGGGCCTTTAGCGATACTTGCCTTAATCATTGTAAGTCTATTAACACAAATAACACAAAAAAAATATATTAAGAACCTATAATAAAATCTTATTAAGATAGAGAGGATAGACTTCTCTCTATTTTTGTTTTTATAAAATGTGATATAATCAATAAAAATATTATTTTCGTATGGAATTATAAAAAATAAAGCAACCAAAGAAAAAGAAAGGGGAAAACCATGGATAAAATCATAGGATTTATAGGTGCTGGCAATATGACAAAAGCCATGATTGGAGGCATTATACATTCCAAAATCTCTTCGGCAGAGCATATTATTGTATCAAATCCTCACCAACCAAAGTTACAAAAGATTTCCAAAGAATATGGAGTATTGACTACTACAAATAATAAAGAAGTGGCACAGAAATCAGATATTCTTATATTATCTGTAAAACCAAAGATATCCCCTATTGTAATTGAAGAGATCAAGGAAGACATCAAGAAAAATGTAGTGATTGTATCTATAGTAGCAGGAAAGACCATAGCTAGTATAGAACAATCTTTTGGAAAGACAGTAAAGGTAGTCCGTGCTATGCCCAATACACCTGCCCTAGTAGGAGAAGCAATGAGTTGTGTGGACGCAAATAAAGAAGTATCTAGGGAAGAAATACAAGAGATTATAAGCTTATTTCAAAGCTTTGGAGAGGTAGAGGAAATCGATGAAGGTTTGATGGATGTAGTGACAGCTATAGGAGGGTCTCTCCCAGCTTATATCTATATGTTTATAGAAGCCATAGCTGATGGAGCAGTAAAGGAAGGAATGCTGAGAGATAAGGCTTATAAGATCATATCCCAAGCCGTATTAGGTTCTGCTAAAATGGTATTAGAGACTGGAGAACATCCAGGAAAGTTGAAAGATATGGTTACTTCTCCAGGAGGTACTACTATAGAAGCCGTAGCTTCCCTAGAATCCAGTGGATTTCGTGCTGCTTTGATCCAGGCAGTACAAGCCTGTACTCAAAAATCTAGGGACATGGCATAAGTAGCATACACGTAATGGGGTAGATGTTCCAAGGCAGTGGAGAGAAGATATCTATTCCTTAAATCAATTAGCACAACGAGTTAAGATAATAAATTTTAAGAATAAAATTCTGAAAGGAGGAAAAATTCAATGACAGAAGAACAACAAAAACTAAAAGAACTGATAGAAAATAGCAACAATATCGTATTTTTTGGAGGAGCTGGTGTCTCTACCGAAAGCAATATTCCAGATTTTCGAAGTGAAGCAGGGATCTATAAAACCCAAACCCAATACGGCTATTCCCCAGAAACCATGTTGAGCCATAGCTTTTTTGAAAGACATATAGAAGAATTTTATGACTTTTATAAAAACACCATGATCTACAAAGACGCAAAGCCCAACCCAGCTCATCATGCCCTAGCCAAGCTAGAAAAGCAAGGGAAGGTAAAAGCGGTGATCACCCAAAACATAGACGGGCTCCATCAAATGGCAGGAAGCAGGGAAGTATTAGAACTCCACGGGTCCATCTATCGAAACTATTGTATGGATTGTCATGAAAGCTATGACTTAGATTACATCCTGGAAAACCCAGGAGTCCCAAAATGTAATAAATGTGGAGGAATCATAAAACCAGATGTAGTCCTATACGAAGAGCCTCTCAATATGAAGGTTATGGAAAAGGCTGTAAATTATATTTCCCAAGCAGATATTCTTATTATAGGAGGAACCTCCCTAGTAGTTTACCCAGCAGCTGGCTTGATTCAATATTATAATGGGAACAAACTAGTACTGATTAACAAGTCTTCTACCCCCTATGATAAAGGAGCGAACCTAGTCATCAACGATAGCATTGGAAAAGTATTAGGAGATATTGTATAGCAGTGGCAACATAGAATTGGTACAAATAAAAAACCACCTATCAAAGGTGGTTTTTTATTGTAAAGGGACATAAGTATCCAATATAAAGGATTATTCTCCTTGTGCAACATTTTCTTTCTCTTCATAAATAAACCTATGCAAAAAATCCACATTCGCCTGCAAATCTTGGGGCACCAAATAATAAATTCCATTCATCTTCTGCCCCTTTGCATATCCATCCACAGGAATACGGTACTGTTCCAAAGAATTAATCCCAGAAGTAAAGGCAGAAGTACCTAGTTTTAAAATCTCACCCTTACTAAGACTGGTTTTTACATAGGGCAATAATTCATTCATCAATTTAGGATACTTCAATGCCCCAGCACTTAAAGCCTTATCCATCAATTGTTCCAATACTCTTCGTTGTCTTTCTGTCCTCTCAAAATCTCCATTACCTACATAACGAATCCGAGAATAGGCAACAGCTTGTAAGCCGCTTAAAGTTTGCTTTCCGCTTGCAGTGACCGGATTGATTTCTTTGCCTTGGGTATTAGATATTTCTTGTATATAATTGTTAATGTATTTTATTTCCTCAGGTTTTACATCAATTTCTACACCACCTAAAGCATCAATAATATCTGCCATTCCATAAAAATCCACCATCACATAATCACGAATATCCATATCAAAGTTTTCATTAATAGTACGGATGGCAAGCTCAGGTCCCCCAAAGGCATAGGCATGATTAATCTTATCCATTCCTCTTCCAGGAATATTCACATAAGTGTCTCGCATAATAGAAGTAAGTTTGGCTTTTTTGTTTTCCAAATCCAAAGAAGCAATCATAATGGTATCTGAACGGGTATTTCCAGTAGCTCCTCGTCGATCTAACCCAAAAAGAGCGATATTGGTTACATTGGGAAGCTTCTCTTTCCTTTCATCAGGTTTCCTAATTCCCAAGTCTTCATCAGACTGAGAAATCTCATTGGTATCCACTTGATTGAGCATACGATTCAAATAGACCCCTATCCCTCCTATAAGAGCAATTACTACAACCAAAAAACCAATTATAAACTTTTTCATTATCTATTAGCCCCTTTCATTGACCAACATATAGATAGGTTTTGAGATTATTTTATTTTTCCTATGCTATATCTGTCTCTTATACACATCTGACGCTGCCGACGATCTTACGCGTG
>USMD01000008.1 GCA_900555725.1 uncultured Garciella sp.
GATCGTCGGCAGCGTCAGATGTGTATAAGAGACAGTCTTACATCAGTAGTGGGTGAAGATAGGATTTTTGTAGGTGAAGAAAATATCCATAACGATTATAGTGGAGATGAATTAGCAGGAATTGAAAGATATCCAGAGGTATTAATCTATGTAAAAAGTACTGAAGAAATTTCAAAGGTATTAAAGTATGCCAATGAAAATCATATTCCTGTTACTACAAGGGGACAAGGAACAGGTTTGGTTGGTGGATCCGTTGCCTTATGCGGGGGAATTATGCTAAGCACTGAAAAGATGAATCAAATTTTAGAATTAGATGAAGAAAATCTTACAGTAACCGTAGAACCGGGAGTTCTACTCATGGATTTGACAGCCTTTGTGGAGTCCCATGATCTTTTTTATCCACCAGATCCAGGGGAAAAAAGTGCTTCCATTGGAGGAAATATTTCTACCAATGCCGGTGGCATGAGGGCTGTAAAATATGGTGTAACAAGAGATTTTGTAAGGGGAATGGAATTTGTACTACCCGACGGGCAAGTGATGAACTTTGGGGGTAAAATTGTAAAAAATAGTTCCGGTTATAGCCTAAAGGATCTTGTGATAGGATCGGAAGGAACCTTAGGGGTGGTAAGTAAGCTAACTCTTAAATTATTACCTCTTCCCAAGAATAAACTTAGTTTATTAATTCCTTTTAAGGATCTTCTAACGGCGATCCAAACAGTACCAGAGATTATTAAATCTAAGAATATTCCAACAGCTATAGAATTTATGCAAGGAGAAGTCATTCTTGCAGCAGAGGAGTTTTTAGGAAAGAAATTTCCAGATAACTCTTCCGATGCTTATTTATTGCTACAATTTGACGGAAATTCCAAGGAAGAATTAGAAGCAGCTTATGAAAAAGTCGCAGATATTTGTCTTGATTGTGGGGCCTTGGATGTTCTCATTGCGGATACTGATGAAAGACATGATTCTATATGGTCTGCTCGAGGAGCTTTTTTAGAAGCCATAAAAGCATCTACTACCCATATGGATGAATGTGATGTAGTTGTTCCACGAAATAAAGTAGCGGATTTTGTCATTTATACCCATAAGCTGCAAGAGGAACATAACATGAGAATCAGCAGTTTTGGTCATGCAGGGGACGGCAATCTTCATATTTATCTTTTAAAAGATGAGATGGATGAGAAAACATGGAATAAAAAAGCAGGAGAAGTATTTGAAAAGATGTACAATAAGGCTTTTGAGATGGGAGGAGCAGTTTCAGGGGAACACGGTATCGGGTTTGCTAAAATACCTTATCTAGAGGAAGAATTTGGAGAAGATGGGATGGAGCTTTTTAGAAGAATCAAACTTGCTTTTGATCCGAATGAGATCATGAATCCAGGAAAACTTGGTTCCAATTATAGAGTCAGTTTATATGCTTGCTAATTTAATTTGTTGTATTAGCTGATTTCAATTGATTTAAGGATAGATGTTTCACGAAGCAACGACTTAGTGCCCCTTTTTTTACTTTGATTTTATTATTGTAAAAAAAGAGGGCATTTGTGGAGTAGCGCAGTGAAGACATCCATCCTCTGAATCATGAGATTCAATAATTAACTGGTACAATGGGTTAATCTTAAAGGTGAAATGGATTTCTATATTAAGATGCAGAAATTCACTTAGTTATGAGAATCTTTTATTTTATATAGGGGGGAGTTTTTATGTGGCAGCCGGTAGGAGATGCACTATCTAATATGTTTCTTTCTACAATTTTAGCGCTTATACCTATTTTTTGTGTGTTAATTTGCCTTGGTTTTTTGAAAATGAAGGCATATAAAGCAACTCTTTTGTCTTTAGCCCTAGCATTTATTCTAGGCGTAACCGTTTGGAAAATGCCCATTGCCTATGGAGTACAGGCAGTGATAGAGGGAATTTTAACAGCATTTTGGCCTATTATATGGGTGATTATCGCATCTATTTTCACATATAACATAACTGTAAAAACAGGGGGTATGAATATTATTAATAAAACACTCTCTAATATATCCCCTGATAGAAGAATTCAAATTTTGATTCTTGCCTTTGCCTTTGGAGGTTTTTTAGAAGCAGCAGCTGGTTTTGGTACCGCTGTGGCAATTCCTGCAAGTTTATTAGCAGGAATTGGATTTGATCCAATCTTTGCAGCGGTTATTTGTCTTATTGCCAACACTGTACCTGTAGCATTTGGGGGAATAGGAATTCCTGTTATAACATTAGCCCAGGTAACTAATTTGCCATTAAATGAATTATCCGCCTTTGTATCTTATCAATTAATAATATTTATCATTATTTTACCTTTTGTGCTTATTCTTGTTTTAACCAAATCCTTTAAAGCTTTAAAAGATGTTTTGGGAGTATGTTTAGTAAGTGGTGTTTCTTTCACTGTATTGCAAACATTAGTAGCTGTATATTTAGGACCTGAGTTAGCAGCAATCGCTGGTTCCCTAGGCTCTTTACTTTGCATTATAGTCTATGTGAAGATGCGTCCTATTAAAAATGCGTGGCTGTTTCCTCAAGAAAGAGACTCTCAAAAAGAAACTGCTAGTACTAAAAGTAATGCGGAGTCTATTAGTGTAAAACAGCAGCTAGTAGCATGGTCACCTTATATTGCATTATTTGTATTAATTATGTCAGTGAACCTGATTCCTCAATTAAACCTTTTGCAGAGTATAGCTTCAAAAGTCCAATTTTATTTTGGACCCGATGGAAAACCTGTAAGTTTTCAATGGATTACTACTCCAGGAACCCTAATGCTTCTATCGGCTATTATTGGAGGTTTGGTTCAAGGAAAAAAAGGCAAGAAACTTCGAGATCTCATACAAACTTTTGGTGCTACGATTAAGCAATTAGTCCCAACAATCATAGTAGTATCTAGTATCGTTGCGATGGCTAAGCTTATGGGGTATAGTGGAATGACATCTATTATTGCTGTTTCTTTAGCAAGTATTGCAGGAAAGGCATATCCTTTCATATCTCCTCTTATTGGTGCCCTTGGTACTTTTGTTACTGGCAGTGATACATCGGCTAACATATTGTTTGGATCGTTGCAAAAGCAAACAGCACTTGAAATTGGTGCCAATCCTATATGGATCGCAGCAGCAAATACCGTTGGAGCTTCGGCGGGGAAAATGATTTCTCCTCAGAGTATAGCAATTGCTGCTTCAGCTACAGGATTGGTTGGAAAAGAAGGAAAAATTTTAAACTCTACGGTTCCTTATTGTTTAGGATATACAATTTTATTAGGAATAGAAATTTTTGTGATAAATTTGCTTTTATAGTAAACTTAACAAATCTGAATTGAACTAACACAAAAGATTAGATTAATCTGTTAGCTAGTTATTATAAGGGATAGATGTTTTATGGAGTGGCGAAATGAAGATATCTATCCCGGGAAACTTAAGGCTAATTATTTTATATAAAGGGGGATAAAAGAAATGGCAAATATTCAAATTCCTTATTCAAGGGAATTCATTACGGTAGAGATTCCTGATGAAAATTTAGAAGGAGTTTTAGAGTCTAAGGCACATTATTTTCAAGCAACAGAGGACCAAGAAACCATTGTACGCAATGCTCTGAAAAATCCCGTTGATTCTCCACCCTTAGGAGAATTAGTAAAGGGAAAAGAAAAAATTGTTTTAATTACCAGTGACCATACAAGACCTGTACCTAGTAAGATTACCCTTCCTATTTTATTAGAAGAAATTCGAAAAGAAAATCCTAAGGCGAATATTACTATTTTGATTGCTACTGGATTTCATAGACCTACTACCAAGGAAGAAATGATTGATAAATTTGGAGAAGAGATTGTAAAAAGTGAAAAAATAGTAGTCCATGATTGTAGGGATGAAAAGCAGATAGTAAAGGTTGGGACTCTTCCTTCAGGGGGAGAATTGTGGCTCAATAAAATTGCCATGGAAGCAGATTTATTAATTGCAGAAGGATTTATAGAACCCCATTTCTTTGCAGGATTTTCTGGAGGCAGAAAGAGCATATTGCCAGGAATTGCTGGGAAGAATACCGTTCTAGCTAATCATTGTTCTAAATTTATAGCCAGTGAATATTCCCGTACAGGAATTCTCAAGAGAAACCCTATTCACAAGGATATGAAGTTTGCGGCTCAAGCAGCAAAACTTGCCTTTATTTTAAACGTTGTTATTGATAATGAAAAGAAAATCATCCATGCAGTAGCTGGAGATAGCCTAACAGCCCATGAGGCAGGATGTAAGTTTGTAGAAGAGCTGGCTAGTGTAAAGGCAAAACCAGCAGATATTGTGATTACTTCAAATGGGGGGTATCCCCTGGATCAAAATATTTATCAGTCCGTTAAGAGTATGACAGCAGCTGAAGCATCTTCTAAGGAAAACGCTATTATCATCGTGGTATCTGCATGTAATGATGGACATGGAGGAGAAGGTTTTTATAATACCTTTAAAAATGCTTCTGGCCCTCAAGAAGTAATGGATCGAATTATGAAAATTCCAATGGAAGAAACGATTCCAGATCAATGGGAATCTCAAATCTTGGCTCGTATATTAATTCATCATGAAGTGATTCTTGTTACTGACCAATGTGATCCACAACTTATTAAAAGCATGCATATGACCCATGCAAAAACCCTTAAAGAGGCTTTAGAGATAGCCAAAAAGAAAAAGGGAAAAAATGCTACAATTACAGTCATACCTGATGGGGTATCGGTGATTGTGCAAGAATAAAGTAAAAAGGTCGATGAATCATCGACCTTTTTTATTTTTTGATTAATTTTTCCAATAATAGTTTTACTCTAAGTTACTGCATCCTTTGTTATCATAGGGGTTGCCAGAGGAGATAAGCTTGAATTTAGAGTAGTATTAAAAAAATAAATTCTTTAATATATCCGATAATGATGACATATTATTGCTATAGGGGGTGAAAAGATGAATAATAATATTAACAAATATGTTACTGGGAGGGAAATATATCATCAGCCTGAAGTTTGGATAAAAACGTTTGAAATAATAGAGGATAAAAAGAAAGAATTAGAGATATTTTTAGAAGACATTATAAATGTTCAAAATATAAGAATTATACTCACAGGAGCAGGCACTTCAGGATTTGTAGGAGACACAGTAGTACCTTATATAAAAAACAAATTTTCTAATCTAGATGTAGAATCTGTTCATACTACAGATATAGTGAGTCATCCTGAAACTTATTTTAAAAGTAATATTCCTACACTATTAATATCCTTTGCAAGATCAGGAAATAGCCCCGAAAGTGTGGCTACGGTAAAATTAGCTGAAGATTTGATTGATAATCTTCATCAGATTGTATTTACTTGTAATTCAGAGGGAGAATTGGCAAAGAATATAGATAGAACTAAGAATAAATTGATATTATTGCCAGAAGAATCTAATGATAAAGGTTTTGCTATGACTAGTAGTTATACATCTATGGTGTTAGCTTCATTATTATTTTTTAGTATTGATGAAATGGAATATTTAAAAAGAAACATTTATAAGGTATTTGATTTAGGTATTAAAGCTTTAGAAAATACTGAAGTAATCGAAAAAATAGCAAGTATAAACTTCAGTAAAATAATTTATTTAGGGGCAAATTCTTTTTATGGTTTAGCTAGGGAATCTTCCCTTAAATTGCTAGAACTTGCAGCAGGGAAAATTGTTACTAAATATGATAGCCCTTTAGGATTCAGACATGGTCCTAAATCTATAGTTGATGATGAAACGTTAATAGTAATATTTTTATCAAGAGATGATTATTCAAGAAAATATGAATATGATCTAATAAGAGAGTTATCTTTAGAGGAAGGAAATCATAAAGTATTAGTCATATCAGAAACATTAGATGAATCTGTAGAAGAATTAAGTGATTATTATATTTATTTAAGTGATGAGGAATTAAGTATTGATGAAAGATTTAATTCTATAAATTATATTATTTATCCTCAAATTCTTGGATTGTTAGAGTCTATAAAATTAGGTATAAATCCAGATAATCCAAGTCCTAAGGGGAGCGTAAATAGGGTAGTACAAGGAGTAAAAATTTATCCCTATAATAAAAATTAAAGTAACCCGTTGTGCTAGTTAAATGATTATGATTTAGAGAACTCTGTTTATATTTCAAAAGATAGATGTTTCACGTTAGCGACTTAGTGCCCCCTTTTTTACCTAAATTTTGTTATTCTAAAAAAGGAGGGCATTTGCTTAAGTAGCCCAGTGAAGACATCTATCCTTTAAATCAACTAGTACAATAGATTAAAGTGTGTAAGGAGGAGATTATGTGCCAAATATTTTATTAACAAGAATTGATAATAGACTTATTCATGGTCAAGTGGGAGTTACATGGACTAATCACCTGGGGGCAAATTTAGTATTAGTGGCTAACGATGATGTAGCTAAAGATCAAGTAAGACAGGACTTAATGGATATGGTTCTACCTGATACAGTAGAAGCAAGATTTTTTACATTGCAAAAAACTATAGATATTATTCATAAGGCGGCAGATAGACAAAAGATATTTATAGTATGTAAAACTCCACAAGATGTTTTAACCCTAGTGGAAGGAGGAGTTCCTATTGATAAAGTTAATGTAGGGAATATGCACTATGAAGAGGGAAAAGAGCAAATTACTTCAACAGTATCTATTGATGATAAAGATAAAAAAATATTTAAAAAATTAAATGAAATGGGGGTCAAGTTGGATATAAGAAGAGTACCCGATGAAAGAGGAAAGGACATGATGTCTTTCATTTAAAATCCATGAAAAGATTTTTTTTATAAATAAAATTAAAGGGGGGAAAATGATGTTTATTAAAGCTTTACTTATAGCACTATGGGCTGGAATAGCTGGGATAGATAACTTTGATGGATTAACCCATATTCACAGACCATTAGTGACTGGTTTAATAGTAGGTTTAATATTAGGGGATATTCAAACAGGATTAATTACCGGTGGTATGCTGGAATTAGTTTGGATGGGAATGGCACCATTAGCAGGAGCACAACCACCTAATGTAGTAATAGGAGGTATTATCGGAGCTTCCTTTGCTATTTTAGCAAATCAAGAACCAAATGTGGCAGTAGGAATTGCAGTTCCCTTTGCTGTAGCAGCACAGGCAGGAGTTACATTACTATTTACCGTTTATTCACCAGTTATGCATAAAGCCGATAAATATGCACAAGAGGCTAATTTAAAGGGGATTGATAAAATCAATTATCTACAAATGGCAATATTATTCGTGTGTTACTTTATAATTGCATTTTTACCAATTTATTTTGGAGCAGATGCTGCAGGAGCTATGGTAAAGAAATTACCTCAAACTTTTATCGATGGTCTATCAGTAGCCGGTGGTATGATGCCAGCAGTAGGTTTTGCAATGTTACTTAAGATAATGTTGAAGAAAGAGTATATAGGATTTTTAATATTAGGATTTGTATTAGTGGCATATTTAGAATTACCAATATTAGCTGTAGCCCTTTTAGGTACCACTATAGCCTTATATGACTTTTTTACTAATAAAAATAAAGACAATACACTACCGCCAGCAAATTCAAATGAGGGGGTTTTGAATGATGGCATCTAAAGTTATCAATACTCCACAAATTAATGATACCCAATATGAAGATCAGAGTAATGAAAAGGTTTTAACAAAGAAGGACTTAAATAAAATGGCATGGAGATCCCTATTCTTACAAGCTTCCTTCAACTATGAAAGAATGCAAGCTGGAGGATGGTTATTTGCTATGGCACCAGCCTTAAAGAAGATACATAAAAAGAAGGAAGACTTAGCAAAATCAATGAAGATGCATTTGGAACTCTTTAATACTCATCCTTTCTTAGTAACATTTATTATGGGAATAATAGCTGCCATGGAAGAGAATAAAAACGACACGGAAACCATAAGAGGTGTAAAGGTAGCAACAATGGGTCCCTTGGGTGGTATAGGAGATGCATTATTCTGGTTGACATTATTGCCTATTAGTGCAGGAATAGGTGCTTCTTTAGCAATAGATGGGAGTATAGCTGGACCGATCATTTTCTTAATTATATTTAATATAGTTCATTTTACATTGAGATTTGGATTAATGCATTATGGTTATAAAACTGGAGTTAAATCTGTAAGTATGATTAAGGAAAATACTAAGTTAGTTTCTAGAGCAGCAAGTATATTAGGATTAACTGTTGTAGGTGGATTAATAGCTTCTTATATTGGTTTAGAAACTAAAGCAGTAATAAATGCAGGAAAAGCGAGTGTTGCATTACAGGCAGATGTATTGGATCAAATAATGCCAAAGATACTTCCATTAGGATACGCATTATTGATGTACTTCTTGCTTAAGAAAAATTGGTCGTCTATAAAATTAATAGGGATAACAGTAGTTATAGGTGTTGCAGGAAAATATTTAGGAATACTTTAATCAAATATGGAAGGCCTTAAGGTCTTCCATATTTTAAGTCATAGATAAATGGAGGGATCTATATGACAGGAATAATCATAGCAGGACATGGGAATTTTGCATCAGGTATGTATTCTGTGATTAAGCTTATAGTTGGGGAACAAGAAAATTTAGAAGTTGTAGATTTCTTAGAAGGAGATTCTACAGAAGATTTAAAGAAAAAAATGATGAAAGGATTAGATAAGATTAATGGAGAAGAATGTTTATTTTTCACAGACATCCCAGGGGGTTCTCCATTTAAGACGGCAGTAGAGATTTCCATGGAGAGAGAAGGCTGTGAAGTAATATCAGGAAGTAATGTACCTATGATGATGGAAATATTGTTTGATAGAGAGGGTTCCAATATAGAAGAATTAAAGGAAAGAGCAATGAAAGCAGGTAAGAATCAAATTAGATCTTTTGAATTGAGAAAAAATAGGGATAAAAAGGAAGATATTAATGAAGGAATATAGAGTGATAATATGAAATATTATTTGAAACCCAAAGAGATATGATGATGATTTAAATATTGATACGACTATAGTTGATGGGAAAATGGTATATAGAAAAAAGGATAATGTGTAAAAAAGAAAGAAATACGTCTAAAAAAGCCGTTAAAGATTAAGGAAAAATTGAAATTTAAATATTTCAAAAAAATGATGGATATTAGAAGCAAAGGTTCAAAATCAAAGGTTGAAAAAATTAAAAAAATCTATGATAGTGCCAAAGAAAACGATAACATCATCTTTCTGAGCGGGATATACCGATGCAAAGAAGGGAAATCGGATATAAAGAAAATAGAAAAGCAAAATGAAAAGTGCCAATTCTTAAAATTGGCACTTTTCATTTTGAGATTTTTGAATGATCTACTTGCAAAAAAAATCAAAAAAATATTTGAAATGCAAAAAAATCGCAAGTTCAATAAATAGAAACCTTAGAAAAGTGTAGATAAAGTAAAGGATAAAGAGTAATTTAATATTAAATTCTTATAAACAGATTTTATAAGCTAAAATCTATAGTTTATTAAGGAATATTGATTTGAATAATTAAAATAGTGATGTTAATATAAAGGTGAAATTGGCATAGCCAATGAATAAAAAAAGGCAAAAGAGGTGGTGTTTGCTGAGTGAAAATTGAAAGAGAAAACGGAATTCCCATTTATGTTCAAGTAAAAAAATATATTTTAGATGAGATTAAACAGGGTGTATTGAAAACAGGAGATAAGTTGCCAACAGAGAGGGAATTATCTCAAAAGCTTCGTGTAAGTAGAAATACCATCTCAACTGCCTATGACCTATTAGAACAAGAAGGTGTTCTTGTTTCCTATCAGGGAAAAGGAACTTTTGTTGCCCAAGAAGAGAAAACATGGCAACAGGAAAGAGAAAAGGCAAAAATCATCCAACTTGTGGATATTGCCTTAGAAGAAGCGATTGAGATGGGGTTAAGTACAAAAGAATTTATTGCATTGGTACAAGAAAGAGTAGGGGAAAAGGAAGAATTTATTAAAAACATCAATGCAATATTTGTAGAATGTAATCGAGAACAAGCAAAGCTTTTTTCAAAAGAACTAAGTAGAAAGTTTAATCTTAGAGTTATGCCAGTGACATTGGCGGATCTTAGGGATCAGGCTGCCAAAGATAATATTAGTAAAACCAATCTTATTATCACTCCCTTTAATCACGTGAATGAAGTAAAAAGTATTATAGGATATAGGAAAAAAGAAGTAATTGGTATTAGTAGCAATCCTAATTTAGCAACCATTGTAAAAATTGCCAAATATCCAAAGGAAACAAGATTTGGGCAAATCAGTCTTTCCAAAGAGTTTCAATTTAAAGTTCAATATACATTAGAATTAGCAGGACTTGATGATCTTAAGATCTGTGCTACCACTAGCGATAAAGAGGAAGACATTCTTAAAGTGATTCAATGTTCAGATGTGATTATTGTTTCTCCAGGCAGAGCAACACAAGTGGAAAAATTAGTGGGAAATAAAAAGGAGATTGTTCGATTTGACTATGTGCTTGATCACGAAAATGTAAAAACATTGTTATCTAAAATTATAGAAATAAAAAATAATCTATAGGGGGGAAATATAATGAAAAATACAATTGTACTTGGTGTTATAGGGGCAGATTGCCATGCTGTAGGAAATAAAGTTCTTGATTATGCCTATACAGAAGCAGGCTTTCATGTAATCAATATAGGAGTATTAAGCTCCCAGGAGGACTTTATTAATGCAGCTATTGAAACCGATGCCTCTGCTATTTTAGTATCATCCCTTTATGGTCATGGAGAGATTGACTGCAGAGGTTTAAGAGAAAAATGCGAAGAAGCAGGACTGAAAGATATTTTATTATATGCTGGGGGAAATCTAGTAGTTGGAAAACAAGAATGGGAACCAGTAAAAAAGAGATTTGAAGATATGGGATTTAATCGAGTGTATGCACCAGGAACTTCACCAGAAGAGGGAATTAGAGACTTAAAAGTAGATCTAAATTTAGAGTAAGGGTGATGACTATGGATGCAATCTTATTAATTGATTTTGGCAGTACCTATACAAAACTCACTGCCATCGATATGGAGCATGAGGAAATTTTTGCTACAGCCAAATCCTTAACTACTGTAGAAAACGATATAATGATTGGCTTTTACAAAGCCTATGATCAATTAATGAAAAAATGTAAGGGAAAAGACGTGATATTTCAGGAAAAGTTAGCCTGCAGTAGTGCTGCAGGGGGATTAAAGATGATTGCCATTGGTTTGGTTCCGGATTTAACTGCAGAAGCAGCAAAGAGGGCTGCTTTGGGAGCAGGATCAAGGATTCTTGATGTATATAGTTATGAATTAAGTGTAGGAGAGATGAAAAAAATTGTAAAGCAGAAACCTGACATTATTTTGTTAGCTGGTGGAACTGATGGTGGAAATAAGGATTGCATTATACACAATGCAAGAATGATTGCAGAGTATGTAAAGGATATCCCTATTGTTGTTGCAGGAAACAGGAAGGCTAACGATGAAATTGAAGAGCTTTTTACAAAGCAAGGAATTGATCACACCATAACAGAGAATGTTATGCCTAGGTTAAACGTTATCAATGTAGAACCTGCCAGGGAAGTAATAAGAGATATTTTTATGAAGAAAATTGTAGAAGCAAAGGGAATGAAAAATGCAGAGGAGTTTATAAGCGGAATTCTAATGCCCACCCCCGCCGCAGTATTAAAGGCTGCCCATGTCCTAGCCGATGGAACTGATGAAGAAAACGGGATAGGGGATTTAATTATAGTAGATGTAGGAGGAGCCACTACGGATGTACACTCTATAGGAAAAGGAAAACCTACCCAGGCAGGGGTTATGGAGGTAGGTCTACAAGAGCCCTACGTGAAGAGAACCGTTGAAGGAGATTTAGGCATGCGGGTAAGTGCAGAATCTTTAGCGGAGGTTATAGGAAAGAAATATTTCAAAAAATATGCTTCTAATGTATCCTATGATCTTCAGGAAAGATGCCATTACCTTGCACAAAATGTAAATGAAATTCCTAAAACCCGTGAGGAAATAGAATTTGACGAGGCAATGGGTATGTCAGCTGTAGATATTGCCCTACAGCGTCATGTTGGTGTGTTAGAAGAGGTTTATACACCTATGGGAAAAGTTTATTCCCTGAAGGGAAAAGATTTAACCGAGGTAAAATACATCATAGGAACAGGCGGTGTAATCGTTCATAGCAAAAACCCTGCTAAAATATTACAAGCTGGTTTTTATGATCCAGAGAGGCCAAATTATTTAAAACCAAAACATTCAGAGTTGCTAGTAGATAAAACTTATATTCTTTCTGCCATGGGGATTTTGGCAATGAAATATCCCAGCACTGCAGTTCGAATGTTGAAAAAATATCTTGTAAATGCTGATGAATGCAAATATATAAAGGGGGAAATTTGTTATGGAACTTCGAAATAAAAAATGGACTGAAGAAGAATTCTTCAAAGTAAGAGAAGAAGTATTAACCCAATGGCCAACAGGGAAAGATGTGGATTTAAAAGAAGCAGCAGAGTATTTAAAGAAAATACCTGACCATAAAAACTTTTCAAAAAAGTTAAGTAAAGCAAAAAAAGAAGGAGTAACACTTGCTCAGCCTAGAGCAGGGGTAGCTTTAGTCGATGCTCACATTGAACTTTTGCAACATCTTCAAAATGAAGGTGGAGCAGACCTTTTGCCTAGTACCATCGATAGTTATACAAGACAAAATAGATATGAAGAGTGTGAAGTGGGGATTCAAGAGAGTATAAAAGAAAAGCGTTCCATGCTAAATGGATTCCCAGCAGTAAATCATGGCGTTGAAAATTGCAGAAGGGTAGTAGAATCTGTCAATCTCCCAGTTCAAGCAAGACATGGTACACCAGATTCTAGATTATTAGCAGAAGTGATTCATGCCGGGGGTTGGACTTCTAATGAAGGTGGAGCCATCTCTTATAATATTCCTTATGCAAAAAGTGTTACTTTAGAAAAATCTATTTTAGATTGGCAATATTGTGATAGACTTGTAGGACTATATGAAGAAATGGGCATTGCAATTAACCGTGAGCCCTTTGGACCTCTAACAGGAACATTGGTACCTCCGAGTATGTCTAATGCGGTTGCAATCATTGAAGGACTTCTTGCTGCAGAACAAGGGGTAAAAAGTCTTACTTTAGGATATGGACAATGTGGGAACCTAATCCAAGACGTTGCCGCTATAAAGGCTCTAGTAGCCCAAGCGGAAGAATACTTTAAAACCTATGAATATAAAAATATAGATCTTACGACGGTATTTCATCAATGGATGGGAGGGTTCCCAGCGGATGAATCAAAAGCATTTGGGGTTATCTCATGGGGGGCAGCTACAGCAGCTTTAGCAGGGGTTACAAAGGTAATTGTAAAAACACCTCACGAAGCTGTAGGAATTCCTACCAAAGAAGCAAATGCTGCAGGAATTAAAGCTACAAAACAGGTCTTAAGCTTATTAAAGGAGCAAAAATTAGAAGACTCCAAGGCACTAGAAGAAGAAATTCAATTCATTAAAGCAGAGACCAAATGTATTTTAGATAACGTATTTGAATTAGGAAAAGGAGATCTTGCAATAGGAACTGTAAAAGCTTTTGAAACAGGGGTATTGGATATTCCCTTTGCTCCGAGTAAATATAATGCAGGAAAGATCCTTCCAGCTAGAGATAATAATGGAGCAGTGAGATATCTAGAGTTTGGTAATATTCCAATGAGTCAAGAAATCAAAGACTTCAATAAACAATTATTAGAAGAAAGAGCAAAAACAGAAGGAAGAACGGTTGGTTTCCAAATGACCATAGATGATATTTATGCTGTAGGAAAAGGTTCACTGGTAGGTAGACCAGAATAAAGAAGGAAAATAAATTTAATCTATTGTTCTAGTTGAATATAGTATTATGAAAGGCTAAAGAGGGGCATAGATACTTCATAGAGCAGCGAATGAAAACATCTATGGCCTTTATCAAGAGTGCCATTTAAAATGAACTGGCACAACGGGTAAATTTATATTAATTATACAAGGGGGATATTTTTATGAAAATTGTAGATGTTATTTGTTCACCAGGAAGAACAGGATTTTATTTTGACGATCAAAGAGCCATTAAAAAAGGTGCAAAACATGATGGGTTTACCTATGTAGGAGAACCTGTTACAGAAGGATTTTCAAGTGTTCGACAAGCTGGAGAATCCATCTCTGTAATGCTGGTTTTAGAGGATGGTCAAGTAGCATACGGAGATTGTGCAGCTGTACAATATTCTGGAGCAGGTGGAAGAGATCCATTATTCTTAGCGAAGGATTTTATTCCTGTTATTGAAGAATATATTACACCTAAATTAAAAGAAAGAGAGATTAGCAGCTTTAGAGAATTAGCCGAAGAAATTGATAAGATGCAAGTAGATGGAAAAAGACTCCATACAGCGATTCGATATGGTGTTACTCAAGCAATTCTTGATGCAGCAGCAAAGGCAAAGAAAATAACTATGGCAGAAGTCATTCAAGAAGAGTACAGTACAAATGTAGAATTAGATAGAATTCCCATTTTTACTCAATCTGGGGATGACAGATATGACAATGTGGATAAAATGATTATCAAAGGCGCTGATGTTCTTCCCCATGCATTAATTAATAATGTAGAAGAAAAATTAGGTAAAGATGGAGAAAAGCTTTTAGAATATGTGAAATGGTTAAAAAATAGGATAGAGACCCTAAGAGCAAGGGAAGATGATACTTTCACCCTTCACATTGATGTTTATGGAACTATTGGAGCAGCCTTTGACAATGATACTGAAAAAATGGCAAATTATCTTGAAAAACTTGGAAAAGCTGCTGATCCTTTTACACTTCGTATAGAAGGGCCTATGGATGTAGAAAACAGAGAAGGACAAGTAAAGGCTATGAAGGAATTAAGAATGGCTTTAAAAGAAAAGGGAATTGGAGTAGAGATTGTTGCTGATGAATGGTGTAATACATGGGAAGACATTAAATTATTTGTAGATGAAGAAGCTTGTGATATGGTTCAAATTAAGACACCAGACCTTGGAGGAATCAACAATATCGCAGAGGCTATCCTATATTGTAAGCAAAATGGTGTTGGAGCTTATTGTGGTGGAACTTGTAATGAAACCGATCGATCTGCTCAGGTATGTACCAATATTGCTATAGCTTGTGGTGCAGATCAATGTCTTGCAAAACCAGGAATGGGCGTAGATGAAGGGTATATGATTGTAAACAATGAAATGAACAGAGTACTTGCTCTAGCTAAGGGAAGAAAATAGTTTGCATTGGGAAGAAGCCATGAATAAATAAATGGGAGTGCTGTAAATGAGAAAAGTAGATGTTTCTGAAATTACAAAAACTGTAAAAAAGCTCTGCATAGATGCAAATTATTATTTAAATGACGATATTAGAAAGCGTTTTAAAGAATCTAAGGAACAAGAAAGCTTTCCTGTTGCAAAAGATATTATAGAGATTCTTGAGGAAAATGCAGATATTGCTAAGAATGAGCAAATGCCTATGTGCCAAGATACTGGAATGACATTAGTATTTTTAGAAATGGGGCAAGAAGTACAAATTGCTGGTGGCGTCTTAGAAGACGCCATCAACGAAGGAATAAGACAAGGTTATATAGAAGGATATTTAAGAAAATCTGTTGTGGGTGATCCCCTTAAAAGAATTAATACAAAGGACAATACTCCTGGGGTGATTTATTATGATATTGTTCCAGGGGATGATATAAAAATCACTGTGGCTCCTAAGGGTTTTGGTAGTGAAAATATGAGCCAGTTAAAAATGTTAAAACCAGCAGATGGTATTGAAGGAGTAAAGGACTTTGTTTTACAAGTGGTAAAGGAAGCAGGACCTAATGCTTGTCCTCCTCTTGTAATAGGAGTAGGCATCGGCGGTACTTTTGATAGAGCAGCTCTTTTGGCAAAAAAAGCTCTTGTAAGATCTACAGATGTAAGAAATGCAAAGCCTTTTTATGCAGACTTGGAAAAAGAATTATTAGAGAAAATCAATAAAATAGGAATAGGGCCCCAGGGATTTGGGGGAAGAACCACAGCTCTTGCAGTGAATATAGAAACCTATCCAACTCATATTGCAGGTTTACCTGTAGCAGTAAATATCAATTGCCATGCAACGAGACATGCAGAAGCTCGTATATAGGAGGGTTAAAGATGAGTAAAAAAATAACCACACCCTTAACACAAGAAAAAATAAAAGATCTAAAGGCAGGGGAAAGCATCTCAATCTCAGGAACCATTTATACGGCTCGAGATGCTGCCCATAAAAGATTGGTCGATCTTATCGAAAAAGGAGAAAAATTACCCTTTGATGTAAAGGATCAAGTGATTTATTATGTAGGACCAACACCAGCCAAAGAAGGTCATCCAATAGGTTCAGCAGGTCCTACCAGTTCTTATAGAATGGATTCCTATGCCCCCAAACTGATAAAAGAGGGATTAAGGGGAATGATTGGGAAAGGAAAACGAAATGATGAAGTAGTAGAAGCCATGAAGAAGCATGGTTCTGTTTATTTCGCAGCCATTGGTGGAGCGGCTGCTTTGACAGCAAAATGTGTAAAATCTGCCAAAATTATTGCCTATGAAGATTTAGGTGCAGAGGCAATTCGAAAACTGGAAGTAGAAGATTTTCCAGTTATCGTGGTAATAGACGCTCAGGGAAATAATTATTATGAAATAGGACAGAAGGAATACTTAGAAACAGAAAGTAGGTGTTAGCTGTGGATATTAAAAGCCCTGCAAAATCTGGTACCATGGAGTCTAATGATATATATATTATGATTCAACCAAAGGATAATGGGGGAATTACCATTGATCTAGAGAGTATTGTAATGCATCAATTTGGAGAGAAAATTAGGGAAGTAATTTTAGAGACTCTAAAAAATCTAGAAGTAGAAAATGCTCATGTGGTAGCTAAGGATAGAGGAGCTTTAGATTGTACTATCAGGGCAAGAGTAGAAACCGCAGTAAAAAGGGCAATGTAGGGGGGATCTTATGGAAAGCCTTAGAAGATCTATGTTATTTATGCCAGGAAATAATCCTGGTATGTTACAAAATGCTGGAGTCCTTGGAGCAGATAGCATTATATTGGATTTGGAAGATGCCGTAAGCATTAGGGAAAAAGATTCCGCAAGGATTTTAGTTCGAAACGCTGTAAAGGATATCGATTTTTATGGTACTGAAGTGGTAGTAAGGGTAAATCCCTTATCAACAGACTTTGGCCTTCAGGATATCGAAGAAATTGCACGGGTAAAACCTGATGCCCTTATGGTAACAAAGGCTACTGAGGAGGATGTAAGTAAAGTAAGTGAAATATTAACGAGAATTGAAAAGGAAGAAGGATTTGAGCAGGGAAGTATCAAAATTTTTCCCTTAATCGAGACAGCTTATGGTCTTGAGTATGTCCATAGTATTATTCAGTCTTCCGATAGGGTAATAGGTATCTTACTTGGGGCAGAAGATTTAACTGCAGATCTTAGTATAAAAAGAACAAGGGATGGAGAAGAAATCTTCTATGCAAGAAGCAAAATAGCTGCTGCTTGTAGAGCCCATGGAATAGCTGCTATTGATACCCCCTTTTCTGATATGGATGATGTAGAAGGGTTCCGGAGGGATATTGAAAGAGCAAAATCTTTAGGATTAACAGGAAAAGCTGCTATTAACCCAAGACAAGTAGAATCTATACATGAAATCTTTGCACCTTCCCGAGGGGAAATAGACCATGCCCTAAGGGTGATCCAGGCAATGGAAGAAGCGAAAAAAGAAGGAAAAGGGGTATTTTCCTTAGACGGAAAGATGGTTGACACACCTATTATTGCAAGAGCGGAAACGACAATAAAAAAAGCCAAGCTTGCAGGCTTACTATAGAGGAGTGAAAAATATGAAAAATACGCTTGGACGGGAAATTCCAGAATCTATCAAGGAATATGGAAAAGTGAAACCATATAAAGGTGCTTTTGCAAGCTTAGGAGAAGTAGAAAAGAAATCTGTAAAATTAAAATCGACTTTACCAGGAGAACCCAAGATAGTATCGTCTATTCAAGAAGTTCTTAAAAAGTGCGGTATTGAAGATGGTATGACCATTTCCTTTCATCATCATTTACGAAATGGGGATTATGTATTAAATATGGTTTTAGAGGAAATTGCTAAAATGGGAATCAAAGATATTACTCTTGCAGCTAGTTCTATATTCCCTATGCATGTTCCATTAGTACAGCATATAAGAAATGGTGTAGTAACAGGAATCTATGCCAATTATATGTCGGGACCTGTGGCAGAAGCTGTTTCAAAAGGAGAATTAAAAAATCCTGTTATTATGCATACCCATGGAGGAAGGGCTAGAGCCATTGAATCTGGAGATCTTTCCATTGATATAGCATTTATTGCAGCCCCTACTTGTGATACCTATGGGAATATGAATGGCGTAGAAGGTAGGTCAGCTTGTGGAACTTTAGGATATGCAATTCCAGATGCAATGTACGGTCAAAAAGTGGTAGCCATCACCGATAACCTTGTTCCATATCCTGCAAGTCCTATTGAAATTACTCAAGAATATGTAGATTATGTTGTGAAAGTAGAAAGCATAGGAGATCCTAAAGGAATTGTATCCGGAACAACTAGAATTACAAAGGATCCTGTGGGACTTAAAATTGCTAAAATGACTGCTCAAGTAATTGAAACTTCTGGATTGTTAAAAGAGGGGTTTTCCTTCCAAACAGGGGCAGGAGGTACTTCCTTAGCAGTTGCTGCCTATGTAAAAGAATTAATGAAAAAGAAGAAAATAAAGGGTAGTTTTGCATCTGGTGGGATTACAGGATATATGGTAGAGATGTTTGAAGAGGGATTATTTGACTCCTTATTTGACGTGCAATGTTTTGATTTAAAGGCAGTACAATCTTATCGAGATAATTCAAAGCATCAGTTTATGTCCGCCTCTATGTATGGGAATCCCCATAATAAAGGAGCAGTAGTAAACAATCTAGATGTAATGATTCTAGGAGCTACTGAAATTGATACAGACTTTAATGTGAATGTTACCACTGGATCCAACGGAATGATTATGGGAGGTTCCGGGGGACATAGTGACACAGCAGCAGGATCAAAATTAGCCATTGTTGTTACCCAATTAATCAAGGGAAGACTGCCAATTGTAGTAGACAAGGTTACTACAGTGACCACTCCTGGTGAAACCGTAGATGTTTTAGTTACCGAGAGAGGAATCGCAGTGAATCCTAAGAGACAGGATCTAATTGAGAAGTTAAAGGATACGAACCTACCTATTGTAACGATTGAGCAATTAAAAGAAATAGCAGAATCTATGACAGGAGTACCTAAAAAGATTGAATTCGATGATCAAATCGTAGCAGTAGTGGAATATCGTGATGGTACAGTTATTGATATAGTGCGGAAGGTAAAGGATTGATTTTATGCAGGATATTAGAATTGAAAAAGTAGATTTAAATAGTAATGAAAGGTTAGAAGTTGAAAGCTTTCTTTCAACTTTTAACCTATTTTTTGACAAGGATATAGAATATACTATTGTAGCAAAACGTGGAGAAGAAATTTTAGGTACTTGTTCTTGCTCAGGAAAAATATTGAAATGCTTTGCAGTACAACAAGGACTACAAGGGGAAGGTATTGCTTCCAAACTTCTTACCCATATGATCAATATATTTTTTGATAAAGGAATCTATGAGTTCTTTACATTTACTCAGCCTAAAAATTTAAATATTTTCAAAGGATTGAATTGCCGTGAAGTTTATACAGTGGATGAAGTATCCCTCCTAGAGGGTGGAATGGCAAATGTTCAAGAATATGTGAAGAAGATGTACAAGGAAAGTGGGCTTCAAGATGAAAAAAAAGCTGCTTTAGTAATGAATTGCAATCCCTTTACTTTAGGGCATAGACATTTAATTGAAAATGCCGCTAAAGAAAATAAAGAGGTAGTAGTATTTATTGTAGAAGAGGATCGTTCCCTTTTTCCCTTTGAGGTAAGGTTAGATCTTGTAAGAAAAGGAACAGAGGACTTAAAAAATGTTCATGTTTTGCCAGGAGGAAACTATATCATTTCTTCAGCCACATTTCCTTCTTATTTTCTCAGGGAAGAATCCCAAAGAACAAAAGCATACGTAAAATTAGATGCAGGAATATTTAGTCACTATATAGCTCCAGTTTTTCACATAAATAAACGTTATGTAGGAACAGAACCCTATTGCCCTGTTACTAGACAATATAATGAAGCATTATTAAATATTTTACCAAGACATGGAATACAGGTAGTAGAGGTAACGAGGATATCTAAGCATGGAAAAGCTATTAGTGCATCAGAAGTTAGAAAATTAATAAGAAAAGGGCAATTTGAGGATTTAAAAAACTTGGTGCCTAGGACAACATATGAATATTTGATATCCCGTGAAGCGCAGCCTATTATAGAAAAAATACAAAGAAGTGATATTTTATCCGATGACTATCTGCCGTAAGACTCCCACTTCTATCAAAGTGGGAGATACTAGAACTCTTTTGCTTTAGCAAGTTAGAGTTCTTATACTGTGTATAACGGCAGCTATGTCCCTGGATAACGATTTTCCCTAAAGGACAACGAATTCTAAGTATCGAAAATACCGATACTAAGAATTCTGTTAGTAAGCTTCAGTTGGAGTAAAAACTCCATCTGAAGCCAAGAACTCTGTTTATATCATCCTATTAATGGGGGATAAATTTTATGTGTGTTTTATGCAGTTACTCCTCTTCTTTTGGCTTCTTTTAATAGATACATGTAAAGAACTTTTGCTGCTTCCATTTTATAAATAGCTAATTCTATTAAATCAGGGTCGGTTACTTCTTCAAAATAACTTTGGGCATTTTTCCAATCTTCTTTCGCTTGGTTGACCAGTTGAACAAACTCTTTGTGCTCTTCTTGGATTCGCTCCTTTTCCAGCTCTTCTGCTGTTTTTCTCGAAATATTTTTTAGAATTTCTTGCCATTGTCTTTTTCGGATTTCTATACCATTAGATTCTCTATCATATTCTATCATTTTCATGGATCTTACCCCTTTCCTCTTAGTTAGTATAAGTTTTAACAGAAAAGGGGAGAAATATACTTAGATTTCCTTCAATTCTTGATTTACCTTATCAATATCAAATTCTTCTGGATCAAACCCTTCACCTAGCCATTTCATTACTTGATCATATTGAGGATCATTGGGGTTTTCTATGATATTCAATAGTTCCATATAACCCCATGGGCCTCCAATATTTTCCACTGGCCCTTTTCTTTCTCCATCTAAACAAATAGGATAGTTTTTTGTATCCTCTCCTTCATATATGTCTTCTACTAGGATTTCATGCACCCAATTGTCTCCAAAGTCATAGGTATAGAGAAATAGATCATTGGATTCTAGATAATATTCCCCTAGGGTTTTTTCCTTAACTTGTATGATTTCGGTGTTTTCATCCCATAGGTCCTCCTGATTTTCTTCGCTAATACGTTGTCCTTGAATTTGAAATTCATATTGTTGGAACCCTGACCATCCCATGGCTTTCTGAATGATTTCATTTAGGGTATAAAAATTAATATTTTCCCTTACTAATATTCTTCTCCAAATAATAGGGGTGACATCCTTTAATCGAATGTTAAGCTGAAGAATTCTTTCCCCTCCTTCTATCTCTTGTTGCTTCTCTTCTAGATAAACGGACTTTGTATCTGCTTTTTTATTAAATTTTAAATGTCTTAGGCCATTTTGCTGGAATTCTTCCTTATATCTAGCCTGTCGTTCAATAAGTTTTTGAAGTACTATGTCTTTATCTACATGCTGCTGTCCTTCTATTTCATCGGCAGTGTCTCTTTGGGCTAATTTTAGGGATAGGGTATCTAAAAAATTTTTCTCTTCAAATTGATCCATTAATTTCCCTATATCCTTTTCAAATTCTTTGGTAGTAAAGTATTTTTTGTGGTCTTTATTATAGTAAATTAGGGCGTCTAATCCATATTCTTTAGCAAAGGAATAAATGTATTGCACTATTTCTTCATATTCTTCTAGGTAATGATCTATCTCTCGATTTCCATTGATTACAGTAATTCCTGCATAGATCATATCCAGTAGCTTTCGATATTGTTCTTTTGTAAAATTTATATCCACATTGCTCCCTCCTCTTTTGTATTTACCTTTTTCATTGATTTTATCATTATTTGGATGTTTTATACAAATAGAAAAAGATTGGCATTGTATCCTCCTTTGCATTGGCAAGCCCTCCTACTTTTACTAATTCCTCGAAGCTGACATTTTCTAAATATAGCTCTTTTAGAGTAGTAGGAATATTGATAGAGGGGTAACGATATATTATTGGATAACTTTATAGGCGGCATAACCATAAGTTTATTCTCTCCTCAATTTATCCCCTTTATGTAATAAGGACGCATGGTATTAGATAATCACGGATAAAAAAGGAAACCGCCAATAATTTTGTTGACGATTTCTAGTTTGATAAGGTTTTGTATAACTATCGTACTTCCTTATTTTATCCCATGTATCTCTTAAGAATATCCCTTTCACTTATATCCTAGATATAAAGATTAATGATTAAATTGTCTTACTGCAAGTACAACAGGCACAGTAAAGATAATTGCTACAGTTGCTGAAATAAATCCATTTAATACAAGTGCCAAGAGACTGGTAACTGCAGCGTTATAAGTAATGTGAAGGGCTTTTACATAAGCATCTATATATATAATATAAATCAAGCCCAACACTCCTAATGTATTGGTAAAGGATCCAACGGCAGCACCTACAGCAATATTAAGGCTTTTGGATTTGGTTTTCATTAATCGGTATGCGTAATAAGCTGTTACTCCAATCAGCGTCCTCGGCAATATGGCAATCAGCGGATTCATAAATATAAAGGAAACTGGTGAAGGAGTTTTAAAAGCCTCAAACATACTAAAAAGGCCAAATAAAAGTCCAGTCATAGCGCCAACAATAGGGCCTTCCACAATCCCTCCAATAATTACGGGAACGTGCATAATTGTGGTTTTAAAAGGCGGTATAGGGATAAAACCCAAACCTGTTACACCAAGTACGATTGTAATTGAAAATAAAAGTCCAATTACGGTAATTTCCCTTGTGGAAAAATTTCTCCTTGTCAGTATCATCTTTTTCATAGTAAATACCCTCCGTTCTTATTCTTTTTATGGATATAAGTCGGAAAACTTCTATAACGAATAGAGATTTAAAATAGGGATTTGAGTTTAGTTTCCTAAAGAATACTAACTCCTCCTAATAATAACATATCTTGGTAAAAAAATAAATAAAATGGAATAAAACGAATCATTTAAAATTATAAATTTTAGCAATTAGTGAAACAAATCAATCTAAGGCTTTACTAGCTTTGTGATATACATGGCTGGTAGCTTCTCAGTTTCTTAAGCAATTTCTAATGCAATTTCCATCATTTGATGAAAGCTATTTTGTCTTTCTTCAGAGGTAGTTTGTTCTCCTGATATAATAGAATCAGAAATAGTACAAATGGCTAAAGCATTCTTCCCTGCTCTCGCTGCATTCATATAAAGAGCAGCTGCTTCCATTTCTACACAAAGAACTCCCATTTTAGCCCAGTCCATCGTTCTTTGGGAATCATCGTAGAAGGTATCGGAAGATAAGAAATTTCCAACTTTGTAATGAACCTTCATTTTTTGGGCTATCTCTACAGCTTTTTGTAACAATTCAAAGGAAGCAATAGGGGCAAAATCTCCAGGCAATTCAAATTGTCTAGCAAAACTGGAATTGGTACATGCACCCATAGCAAATGCAATATCTCTTATTTTTAAATCTTCATGCAAAGAACCTGCGCTTCCAATCCGTATAATATTATCTACATCATAAAAATGAAATAATTCATAGGAATAGATCCCCATAGAAGGCATTCCCATCCCGCTTGCCATTACAGATACTTTTTTTCCCTTATAAGTTCCTGTATAACCATTTATCCCTCGAACTGGATTTACCAAGGTAACCTCTTCTAAATAATGATCTACAATAAATTTTGCCCTTAGAGGATCTCCTGGCATTAAAACCGTTTTTGCAAAATCTCCTACCTTGGCAGAGATATGTGGTGTTGGTATACTCATAAATCTTCCTCCTTATAATAAAGTTATAATGATTAATATAATGAAACCTTATTTTATGGATCCTGAAATTTTACCTTAGGAAATTGCTCTTAAAGAAATAATCCTGTAACGGTTGCTGATAGAATAGAGGCTAAAATAGAACCACCTAAAAGCTTCATTCCAAATTTAGAAACAATACTTGCCTTTTCTGCATCAATTCCTTTTACTGTTCCTGCAATAATACCAATAGAAGAAAAGTTTGCGAAACTAGTTAAAAATACTGTTATAATTCCAATAGCTTTTTCAGACATCACTTCTAATAATGGTTGAAATTCTAGCATAGCAACAAATTCATTGGTAACAATTTTAGTAGCCATAATGGATCCTGCTTTTATTAATTCATTAGCTGGGATTCCCATAAGATATCCTATTGGCGCAAAAATATAGCCTAAAATTTGCTGTAAGGTTACACCAGCAAATACCGATTGAATAATCCAGTTTACTAACTCCAAAGAAGCAATAAAGGCAATTAAGTTTGCTGCAACAATTAATGCAACCCTTCCTCCATCTAATGCTCCATTTCCCATTGCTTCAAAAAGGCTTTTGTCGGTACAAACATCTGCGATATCTATTTCGTCATCTTCTTTTGATACTTTTATTGGAGCAATAAAAGAAGAAATAATTAAAGAATTAAACATATTTAAAGGCAATGCAATTAAAATATATTTTTCTGGTAAAATTTGAATATAAGAACCAACAATAGAAGCGGATACTGAGCTCATAGCAGATGCACTAACGGTATAAAGTCGATTTTCAGTTAAATGGTGAAATTGTGATTTAATAGCAAGAAGCGCTTCTGACTGACCAAAAAAGATGCTGTTTACTCCGTTAAAGGATTCAATTTTAGGTAATCCAGTTGCTTTGGAAACCACTCCTCCTACCCATTTAATGATAGTAGGTAAAATTTTTAAATAGGTTAACACCGATAAAATAGTTGCAAAGAAAACAATAAGCAACAATACATTGAAGAAGAAGACTCCCCCCTCTTGTAATTCAAATCCTCCCAATACAAATTGAATTCCTGCTGCTCCAAATTCTATTAATTTATTAAATACAGATGATATCCCATTAATAATCATGGCTCCAATTTGTGTAGAGAACATAAACCATGTAATAATAAGTTCTAAAATTAACATGATTATAATCCCTTTATAATTAATATTTTTTTTATCATTTGATATCAAATATGAAAGAGCAAAAACAATTGCTATTGCTAATAATCCTAAAATAATACCCATTTTCTTCCCCCCTTAATAAAATTAATAAAGTAAATGAGTAAATGGTTTTAAAATCCTTTTATTTATAAGTATATAGAAAACAGACCTATGACGTCTGACTACTTATTTTTCATTAATGGATGAATTCATAAAAAATAATCTGTTCTTTATCATATTCTTTTTCTTAGTACATGAAAGGAGATTTGATCTGATCTAAAATAATTAATAGAATATAATACAGGTCGATTATGCTGATCATAATGAATTTGTCGCAATACCAGCAACGGAATCTTTTTATCACAATCCATTATCTTAGATATTTTTTTATGATAACCAATCGTTTTAATTTCAGTCTCAGCATAGGTAATGATAATTCCTATTTCTTCTAAAGAAGCAAGGATAGACTCTTGATTTAATGTATATCCCTTTGGCAATAAATGAGCTGGAATTTTATCGATACAATAAACCAATGGAATATTATCTGCAAACCGAACCCGTTTTATTAAAAATACCTGCTCGTTCTTTTTTAAATTTAATTTTTGAATCTCATTATTATGAGCCTTTACATATCCAGTAAAGTAAATTTGCGTACTTGGTATTTTCCCTTCTCTTTTAATAGTATCTGTGATACTAAACAATTCTTCAATTCCTTTGGTAAACACCGGTTTTTGATTGATAAAGGTTCCTATTCCATGTTTCCTGACAATGATGTTTTCTTCTTCTAAAATCCGTAAAGCTTCTCTAAGAGTACTTCTAGATACCCCCAATTGTTTCGAAAATTCTGTCTCCGAAGGTAAACGTTCTCCTGGCTGTAATTCTTCCTTTTTTATTTTCTCTTTGATTTGCTCTATTACTATTAAATATCGTGGTGTTCGATAATTAAAATTCATTTTCCCACCGTCCTCTCTATCTTCTTCATTTTACATAGTCCATGAACGATTTTCAAGATAACTTACACAAATTAAGGAACGGCAGAAAAGGAAGGAAATCTATTTTTCACCACAATATGATAGAATCTAAAGCCCCACTTAATCTTCACTAACAATAGCAACACTTGAACTTGCACCAATACGAGATGCACCCGCCTCTATCATTTTTAAAGCGGTTTCTTTATCTCGTATTCCGCCAGAAGCCTTTACACCGATGTCTTCTCCAACAGTTTTTCTCATTAAACGAATATCTTCTACCTTTGCTCCTGCGGTAGAAAAACCAGTAGAAGTTTTTACGTAATCTGCTCCTGCTTGAACAGCAAGTTGACAAGCCTTTACTTTCTCTGCTTCTGTAAGCAAACATGTTTCGATAATCACCTTTACCAGTGCTTTTCCCTTTGCTGCATTTACTACTGCACCAATATCTTCCTGTACCGCAGTATATTCTCCTGCTTTTAATTTTCCAATGGCAATTACCATATCTACTTCAGATGCTCCATTATCAATGGCATTTTTGGCTTCAAATGCTTTTACTCCTGGTGTTGTAGCTCCCAACGGAAATCCAATGACAGTACATACTTTTACATTGGAATTTTTTAATTGTTGGGCCGCCTCTTTCACCCAAATAGGATTGACACATACCGAATAAAATCCATATTCTTTTGCTTCTTTGCATAATTTTTCAATCTGCTGTTTGGTTGCTTCCGGCTTTAATAAGGTATGATCCATATAATTTGCTAATTTTTTTTTCATTCCTTTCACCTCTTGATTCTTTAGTTTCTTTGATTAAAAAAACATTTCCTTTTCCCCAATTTCTATTGGTCATGATTCTTTATTTCTTTTAAAAAGCTTTTTCCATATTTGGGGCTCTTTACTTTAAAGTCTTCTGCAATGGTTTTTCCAATATCTGCAAAACTTTTTCTTGTTGGAAGAGAACTTCCTTGTTGAATTCCTTTATGATAAACAAGCAATGGTACATACTCTCTTGTATGATCTGTCCCATGATGAGTAGGATCATTTCCGTGATCTGCTGTAATGATGAGTAAATCTTCATCCCTTAGTTTTTCCAATACTTCTAGTAATCTAGCATCATATTCTTCTAAAGCCCTTGCATATCCTTGAGGATTTCGTCGATGTCCATATTTAGCATCAAAATCTACTAGATTTAAAAAGCTTAATCCTGTAAAATCTATTTCCATAGATTTTAATAATTGATCCATTCCATCCATGTTGCTAACGGTATGGAAAGATTGGGTAACTCCTTCCCCACTAAAAATATCAGAAATCTTTCCAATGGCTATTACATCATAGCCTTCCTCTTTCAGTTCATTCATAACCGTTCTTCCAAAGGGTTTTAATGCATAATCATGACGATTTGGAGTTCTCTCAAACGTACCGGGTTTTCCTATAAATGGACGAGCAATCACTCGGCCTACCATATATTTAGGATCATTCAATAACTCTCGACAAAATTTACATATCTCATAGAGCTCTTCTAGAGGAATAATTTCTTCATGAGCAGCAATTTGAAATACCGAATCGGCAGAGGTATAGACAATCAAACTGCCATTTTTCATATGCTCTTGTCCTAATTCTTCAATAATCTCTGTTCCCGATGCAGGCTTGTTTCCAATTACTTTTCTTCCTGTCTTTTCTTCTACTTTGTGAATAATTTCTTCAGGAAATCCATTGGGAAAAGTTTGAAAAGGTGTATCAATATAGAGTCCCATCATTTCCCAATGTCCAGTCATAGTATCTTTTCCAACAGATAATTCCTGCATTTTAGTATAAAAAGCTAACGGCTTTTCTACTGGTTGGATGCCTTTGATTTCTCTAATATTTCCTAATCCTAACGCTTCCATATTGGGCATATTTAAACCATTGACTGATTGTGCAATATGCCCTAAAGTATCTGCACCTTTATCATCGTAGTCTTTTGCATCTGGAGATTCTCCGATTCCAACAGAATCCATTACAATTAAAAATACTCGTTTAAATTTTTTATCCATTTGAAATTCCTCCTTGATGAAACATATATTGATTCTAGGCAAGACATCCGAGTTTCAATCTGAAAAATAAATCTTTACTCATCAATCACATCATAGATGAATGAATGTTTTTCTACTTCTTTGTCAGAAATAGCATAAGCATGCTCAATTTTCTCTACTACTTCAGAAACATCTTCTCGATTACTATGAATAGTAACAAGAGACTCCCTTTTTTGCACCCTATTCCCAATCTTTTTATTTAATACCAAGCCTACTGATAAATCAATTTCAGACTCTTTCGTCAATCGTCCTGCTCCTAAAAGACTTGCAGCAATTCCGATTTCATCGGCAGCAATTTGAGAAACAAATCCATCCTCTTTTGCTTTTACTTCAAAGGTATAAGAAGCAGTGGGCAACTTGCTTGGATCTTCTATAACAGAAGCATCTCCTCCCTGTGCAACAATAAAGGTCTTAAATTTCTCAATAGCTTTTCCATAGCGAATGGCTTCTTCTAATTTTTCTCTTGCTTGTTCAATACTATCTGCTTGTTTTCCAAGATAAACCATTCTACTTCCTAATGTTAGGCAAAGTTCTTGTAAATCAGCAGGCCCTTGTCCCTTTAAAGTATCAATCGCTTCTTTTACTTCAAGAGCATTTCCTACTGCAAATCCCAAAGGTTGATTCATATCAGAGATCACGGCAACAGTCTTACGACCAGCCCCATTCCCAATCTGTACCATGGCATGAGCTAGTTCTTTTGCATCTTCTAATTTTTTCATAAAGGCACCAGAACCTGTCTTAACATCTAGTACAATGGCATCTGCCCCAGCAGCTATTTTTTTACTCATAATAGAACTTGCAATAAGAGGAATGGAATCTACGGTTGCAGTAACATCACGTAGTGCATATAATTTTTTATCCGCAGGGGTTAGGTTTCCGCTTTGTCCTACCACTGCTATTTTATTTTTATTGACTAATTCAATAAATTGCTTACTATCTATTTCTACTTGAAATCCTCGAATAGATTCTAATTTATCAACAGTTCCCCCAGTATGGCCTAATCCTCTACCAGACATTTTAGCAATAGGAACTCCTACTGAAGCAACAAGAGGAGCTAAAACCAAAGTGGTGGTGTCTCCTACTCCACCTGTACTATGTTTATCTACTTTAATTCCCTCGATAGCAGAAAGATCTACTTGATCTCCAGATTCTACCATCGCTTGTGTTAAATATACCCTCTCTTGATTTGTCATATCTTGAAAATAAATAGCCATTGCAAAAGCAGACATCTGATAATCAGGTATTTCTCCCTCTGTGTATCCTTCAATAGCGGAGTAAATTTCTTCTTTTGTTAGCTCAAAACCATCCCGTTTTTTTTCAATGATATCAATCATTCTCATTACAAATCATCTCCTTTTTAATTAATTATGCATGCTTATTTTCCCATTTCTTTTTAGTTGTATGCATACTAATTTGGATTTTAATAATATTGATAGGACGTCCAACAACTTAATGGTATGTAAACCAATTCATTTATCATTCCATCTTTATTGTAATATCAGACGTCTGCTACTGTCAAGTTAAAAGTTGGTTCTTCCCATAGTTAGTTGAGAGATGGGATTTCTTGTGATTTGTTGAAATGTTTGAACCTCTCATGACTAAAGTCACGAGATTCTTAGAAAGAGAGAATATCTGATAAAAAGAAACCGTCAATAATTTTGTTGACGATTTCTAGATTGATAAGGTTTTGTATAACTGCAAGTACAACAGGCACAGTAAAGATAATTGCTACAGTTGCTGAAATAAATCCATTTAATACAAGCGTTAAGAGACTGGCAACTGCAGTGTTATAAGTAAAGTAAAGGGCTTTTACATAAGCATCTATATAATATCTGTCTCTTATACACATCTCCGAGCCCACGAGACAGGCAGAAA
>USMD01000009.1 GCA_900555725.1 uncultured Garciella sp.
GACAACCCTATTATTATAATATAATATTTTTAAAATAAGGTCAATATAGATTTCTCTAGATAAAAAATTCCAGCAATATAGATAAAAATCTTTTATTTCCCATGATTTTTGTCATTTCCTTGATATAGCAGAAGCTATTTCCATGGCTGATCGGATTGTAGTATTAACCAAACGACCAGGTACGGTGAAAAAAACCCACGATATTCACTTAAGCTGTTCTAAACAAACTCCTATTACCCGTCGTGAAGCACCTGAATTTAGGGAGTATTTTAATGAAATATGGAAGGAGCTGGATGTTCATGTCTCCTGAAAAAAAATTACCACAAAATAATTATTCCCAGGAACATCAAGAATTTTTACGGGCTGTGAGAAGAAAACGAATACTGATTTGGGTTATTCGAATTGTTTTATTGATTTTCATATTTGCATTATGGGAAGTTGCTGCAAACATGGAATGGATTGACCCTTTTATAACTAGTCAACCCAGTAGAATATGGGATACTATTGTTACTTTATATCAAGACGGAGGACTCTACCGCCATATCGGCATTACTGTTGGAGAAACAGTGATAGGATTTTTATCTGGTACCATTTTAGGCACCTTAATAGCCATTTTACTTTGGTGGTCTGATTTCCTATCCCAAATACTAGATCCCTATTTGGTAGTTTTAAATAGTCTGCCTAAGATAGCCCTAGGACCTGTCATTATTGTATGGGCTGGGGCAGGTTACACAGCCATTTTAACTATGGCATTGTTAGTTTCTCTATTTACCACCATTATTGGAGTCTATAGCGGATTGAAAGAAGTGGATAAGGAAAAAATTATACTGGTAAAAACCTTTGGGGGAACTAAAAGGCAGATTTTGCAAAAGGTCGTACTTCCCGCCAACTTTCCCACCATCATGAACGCTTTAAAAATCAATGTTGGACTATCCTGGATTGGTGTAATCATGGGTGAGTTCTTGATTTCCAAGGCTGGACTTGGATACCTGATTACCTATGGCAGTCAGGTATTTGATTTGAACTTGGTTATGGCCAGTGTTCTTATTCTAGCGGCAGCAGCAGCACTCATGTATGTGGCTGTAGCTTATTTAGAAAAACGGATATTAAGGGATAGGAACTAAAAAGCCTTCATCAGTTAATCTGATGGAGGCTTTTCCCAAAGTATTTCTTTTAATTGTCTATTCGCTTCATTTAAAGCTCTTTCAACTTCTTGTTCACACTGAGTCCACCAAATAATACTAGCGTCTACCTCCTGGAGCTCTACCACAAGATTAAACTGATTGACAGCTTGATTTAAATTGGTTTGTGCTTTATTTCCCCTTCTTAGTATTTCTTTGATTTTATAGGGCTGTTTTTGAATATTTTCTATCATTTCTTGTCGAATGAAAGGTGCCTCTTTATAATATTCCATAGATTGCTTTACAATCAATTTAATTAATTGCCAATACCACTGCTTTTTTATGAAAGAACTCATTTTTTATTGACCCGCACAGCTTGGGTGGTATTTTTTACACCAGAATATAGTCCTGAGGCCGAAAGTCCTAACATAATACCCACCATAATCGCCATTTTTATATTTCCAGGGCTCACATAAATAATTGCTATAGCTAATCCTATGACTAAATTCCATATGGGGGTCCACTTCTTTGGAAGCATCACCAATTGTGCTATCTTTGCCAATCCAATCATCACTGGTATAAAAATACTGGCCGTTGTAAAAAACTCAAGCATTTCATTCATTTTTTTATTCCCCCTCTACATATTATGTTAATAAATCATATGCAAAGAGAGATTATACAATGAATATTTCTTTATCGGGATATTTCCCATGCTAATGGAATATCTGTTGCTTCTTTTATCTCTTTATGAAAGCACACTAAATCTTCTACAAAAACTTCCTTTACATCTTTTTTTCCTACTAAACCTGTTAACATAGCCATTTCACTATTGGAGGCTTTTAAATAATTAGCTAAGGCTTTGGCCCCAGCCACCCAATCAAATTGGTCCGTATGTTTTCCCCAAGCTAAATATAATTCCGCAGGGGAAGTCCCTGCTGGTACCTGTTGTAATTGGGAATATGCCATAGCAATGAGAGCAGATTGTCCTGCATAAACTGCATCTGCCCCCAAGGCAAGGACCTTCATATAATCACCGCTATCTCGTAATCCTCCTACGGCAATTAAAGAAATATCATCCTTGACTCCTCTTTTTACTAAATATTTATAGGCTCTAGGTATAGCAAATATTAATGGAAGGGTTAGATGATCGATCGTCACCTTAGGAGAACCAGCGGTTCCTCCCCCTGCCCCATCTATGGTAACAAAGTCACATTCTGCTTCGATGATTTCATCTAAATCTCTTTCTATATTTCCTGCTGCTATTTTTGCTCCAATGGGTACTTCTCCATTGATCTTTCTTAAGTTTTGGACAATATCCTTTAATTTCTTTCCTTCTTTGATTTCTGGATAAAGGATAGGTCTCATGGCACTTTGCCCTTTTTCCACCTTTAATTGTTCGGCAAGCTCTTTATCGATATCGGTAGATTCAACAGTTTCCCCTAGGGCTCCCATGGAAGCCTGTCCAAAACGTATTTCTATGGCATCAGCCCTTTTTAATTCTTCTTCAGAGTTTCCATATCCTGCCCGGTTGTATTGGACAATATAGTATTTTGCCAGGGCTCTCTCGGGCTCATAAAACCCTGCATCTCCAGAGTTGCAAGCTGTACCTGCCATAGCGGAGCCTTGCCCCCATGCCTTTTTAGCTTCTCTACTTATGGAAATTCCATATGCCATAGCACTTGCCATAATAGGCATCGGTAATTTTAAAGGTTTTTGGGCTCTAGGCCCGATTGTTACTTGGGTATTTATCTCATTGGGATCTACTGGTTTTTTTGCAATCATAGCTGGTACAAAACGTAATTGATCCAAATAAGGGAATCTTATAGAGGTTCCATAGATCTCGGTTACAGGCGCCCCATGTTCTGCCCTTTCCCCTATAGCTCCTATTTTCATTAGATCATAGCCATGTACTGTATTAGGGGCTTTGATGGTCTCTATTTCTCGCATTCTTTCTAAAAACATTTCTATAATTTTTTGAGCTACTTCTTCTATCATCTTATTTCTTCCTTTCTAGTCTTTTTTGTTAGTATTGACTATTTGAGAGGAAAAAATAAAAAAACTACTATAAAATTATAAATAATAAATAAAACGAGATAGATATTCATTTCACTACTTCGCAAATGCCTCTTTTTACTATATTATTTCTCCGTCAAAGCCGTTGTCAAAGCCTTTAAATTTTGCTCCATTAAAGATAAATATTCTTTTCCCTGATCCATTTCCTCTTGGGTTAGTCCATCTATTGGATGTAATAAATCTACCTTTGCTCCTGTTTCCTTTGCTAATACATTAGTTAACTTAGGACTGCTTAAATTTTCCATAAATATGATGCTGATATCATGCTTCTCTATCAAAACTGTCAATTCCTTTAATTTTGCCGGACTGGGTTCCGCTTGAGGGGCAAGCCCAGTAATAGCTATCTGATTGAGACCATATCGATTGGCCAAATATCCAAAGGCTGCATGATTTACGATAAAATCTCTTTTTTCTACCTGGGAAAGAGCTTGCTGATATTTCTCATCTAACTCCTTTAATTGTTTTTGAAAGATAGTGAAGTTTTCCTCATAATATTTTTCATTTTGAGGATCGATCTTTACCAATTGTTCTTTAATGGCCTCTGCCATTTTTCCCGCATTGGTGGGATCTAGCCAAACATGGGGATCATAGCTCCCATGATCATGCTCTTCTTGATCTTGATGATCCTTTTCTTCCTCTTTAAATACCATAGGCTTAATATTATCTATTTCCGCCACCGCCAATACATTTGTATTTCCATTGGACAAAGACTTGGTAATTCTTTCAGCCCAAGAATCTAAACCTAGTCCATTATATAAAAATAAATCGGATTCTTCTATTTTAGCCATATCCTTTGCACTGGGCTCCCAGCTGTGTGGTTCTGTTCCAGGTGGAATCAAAAGTTCTACCCGGATCTTATCCCCCCCTATTTTTTTTGTAAAATCATAAATAGGATATACACTGGTATAAACTACCCTTTGTTCTGTCCCCTTTTCCGTCCCTGAAGAGGAACAAGCTGTAAAACTGGTCAATAATATTATAAACAATAATAGAATCAATATTTTCTTCATAATAAACATCCTTTCCAAAAGGGTAAAATTCTATCGCTTTGCGTTACATTTATCACAATAACCAAATATCTCAAAACTATGTTCTGTAGGAACAAAATTCTTCTTTTCTAATTGTTCTTCCATCTCCTTTAAGGGGCAAAAGTCAATGACCTCTGTTTTTCCACAATTCTTACAGATAAAATGATGGTGATGTTCTTTCTCCTCATTAAGCTTATAACAACCACATCCTTCTCCTGTGAAAATCCTATGAATAATCCCTATCTCCTCTAAAATCTCTATATTTCTATACACCGTGGAAAAATTTACTCTTGAATCGATTTTTAATACTCTTTCATAAATTTCTTGGGCTGTTAGAATATTCTCCTGTTCTTGGATAAATACCCTCACAATGGACTGCCTTTGCTTGGTAATCCGATAACCCTTTTCCCTCAATTTTTCCTCTATTTCTCCTAATGTATTCAAAAAACCACCTCTTCCTGATTTTCCCACCTATTGGATCTTTTTCACTTGAATTCTTCTTTTTATAGATTTTATCGATAATACTGACAATAGAATTCCCACACATAAAAGCACAATGGCTCCACCTGGGGCTAAATCATAGTAATAAGAAAGGGTAATCCCCACTAATACTGCAATGAGTGAAAAAACAATGGAGTAAAATATAGTTTTCTTAAAGGACTTCTCCATTTGAATTGCAGTTGCTACTGGAATCACCATTAGGGAAGATACCAATAGAATACCTACGATTCTCATGGAAATGGTAATAGTTAGGCCTACTAATATGATAAAAAATGTGTTTATCCTTTCTACAGAAATCCCTGCTATCCTTGCCCCTTCTTCATCAAAAGCAATATAAAATAATTGTCTATATAGATAAAGAACAATACTAAAAATAAAGATTCCAAGAGCCATCATAAGATATAAGTCCTGCTGAGAGATTGTAGTAAGGCTTCCAAAGAGATAGCCCATTAAATCAATATTGATATTTCTAGCTAAACTAATGAGAATTACAGCAAGTCCAATCCCTCCTGACATGATAATGGCAATTGCCACTTCTGAATACTCCCTATAGGATTTTCTAAGTTTTTCAATTCCTAAAGCCGCTACCACACTAAAGGATAAGGATCCCAATAGGGGATTGGCACCTAGTAAAAAGGAAGCGGCAACCCCTGCCAATGCCACATGGGATAAACTATCTCCCACCATTGACATTCTACGTAACACCAAAAATATCCCAATCATAGGACAAATAATCCCTACAATAATTCCGCTCATAAAAGCTCTTTGCATAAATTCATATTCGAGCATCTCCAACATAAAATCTCCTCCTGCTATTCATGATAGTGGCGATCAATCTTCTTTACCTTTTCCCCATAGACTTTTTTAATAAACAGATCCACATCCCCATTAGAATTGCTATCATGGGTATATAAAGTCTTATTTCCCATGCAGACGATTCGATTGACCTTTTCGGTGATCACTCCGATATCATGAGATACTAAAATAATAGTCATATCCCATTTTTGATTTAATTTTCCTATAATATCATAAAAAATTTCTTGAGAAGCCATATCAATGCCAACAGTAGGTTCATCTAATATTAAAAGCTCTGGCTCACTCACTAATGCCTTGGCAATAAAGACTCTCTGTTGTTGCCCTCCCGATAAATTACCAATGAGCCGATTTTTATAATCTTTCATTTTTACAATTTCTAAAACCTCGTTTATTAATTCTTTATTACTTTTAGTAACATTTTTTTGATTCTTTTTGACGGCATTCAAATTTGCCTCTACAATTTCTTCTACAGTAGCAGGAAAACTCTTATTAAAGGAATTGGCTTTTTGAGATACATATCCAATCTTATTCCATTGTTTAAATTTATGAATTTCCTTATCAAAAAGACGGATCATCCCCTTTAAAGGCTCTTCGATTCCCAACATTAATTTTAGAAGAGTACTTTTTGCTGAACCATTGGGTCCAATAATTCCTAAGTAGTCTCCCTTATATACCTCCAAAGAAACATCCTTTAAAACAATTTGTTCATCATAACCAAAGGTTACCTCTTTTAATTCCACTAATTTTGTCACTTTCTCACCTTCTTGCAAATGATTTGCATTTATCATTTTAATATATTACCATAAAATATTTTTTTATACAAATTTATAAAAAATTTATGGTATATCCGATAAAAAAAATAAGCGAAGACCGGCAAATTTTTGCTAATAGTTTCTAGACATTTCATCTAGTAGAAAAAAGTAATAAGCATGTTCTGCACGCCATTTTATCTTCTGCATATGATGAAGTGAAACAGAAATATTTAACAAAAGGAGGGAAGAAATCATGCAATTTTGTTATGGTGATAAGAATCATATAAGAATTCTAGAGGAAGCCGCGTTCTGGAAAACACAAGAATCTGAGCATACGGTGGTAATTAGAGAAGTGGTTGAGAATTTAGAAAGGGGATATGTAGAAAAATTAGAGAAATATCAGGCAACTCTTGGTGCAACAGAGGCCACCATAGTACAGTATATGAAAAGATTGTCTCAATCTCATTATATGCTAACCCCTGGGATCATACAGGAAATAATTTATTTAATTGAAGATACCCTATATCAAAGTCAAATGTTTGTAAACTTTTTAGCCACTATGGCGAAAGAAAGCCCCGCAGCAAAAAGTAATCCAACGGCAATTATCGTAATTAATCATATTATTAGAGAATCTGAATACTACATTGGTGTTGCTAAGGCCTACCTTAGTTATGTGGGTTATAGATAGATCAGAATTTCCACATGTCGAGTCAGCTCGACAACATGCTCGTAAATATTAGTTATTCGCCATGCACGGCACACTAAAAAGGACTGGATTTATAACCAGTCCTTAAAAAATTTATTGCATATTATTTGGCATGAAGGTAGCACAATCGGTTTCCTGGGTATTGCTTGAATTTGGAGGTTGTATCTCTATTTCATGAGCTATACAATGATCTCCAGAAGACCAGAAATGACAGCTATCTACAACACATTTTACTCTACCAATAGGCTGATTGGATTTAGGCACTCGTGGCTCCATATTGATTACTCCTTTCTTAAGAAAGATGTCTTACACCTATTAGTATCTCAAATCTTACGAGGATCATACTTATCATTCATTGTAAAATTTTTCAAATTTATACATCAAAGTTTTTCGTAAATTGATAGTTTACCTTTACCAATCTTCCTCCTAATTTTTTCTCCATACTTTTTTCTTTTAAATAAAGCAATCCTAAAATTACGGAAATTCCGGTCAATGTACCTGTTAAACCGTATAAAATGTTTTTACTATTTTTCACTTTAGACACCCCTTAAAATTGATCCTTATTCTTTAATGTACCCTTTATAAAAGAATTCAATTATTTCTTTTTTATTTTATCATATAAAAGTTTTTGAAAAAACTTATTTTTTATTCTCTTCTAGATAAATGAGGAAATTGCATAAATAAGATACAAGTCTATGCATGCCATATATTGCGTTTGATTATCATAGAAAATTCTAGGTATAGATTGATGTGTTTGAGAAAATCAATGATGCAATTTCCTTAAATCAGTAATTTGATAATATTACAATCTATATTAAATTTGTGTCAGGTTATACTAATTGGTGTAGTTGAAATTCATCAATAAGGAGGATGAAATATGAATAATATGACTGGAAATACGACTGCACCACAATTAACAGCTGATAATCTAAAAGTATTAAAGGATCAAATTGAATATGAAGCCCTAATGAACAAAAAAGCAAGACAATATGGAGAATATTGTACTGATACTCAATTAAAGAGTGTATGTAATAAAGCTGCTGATATTCACAGACAAAATTTCAATAATTTAAAAAACTATTTAGACTCTCATCAATAATTAAGGCTCAAAAAATAGTTGTTATAAAAATAAAATGGAGGGATTACATTGGCTCATCAACCAAGTTTTAGTGAAAAGGAATTAATGCATGATTTATTAGCCACTGAAAAACAAGTAATTAATGCTTATAGTGTTGGTATGACTGAATCTTCTTGTCCTAATTTAAGAAGTACTCTAGAGGACAATTTCAAAAGTATAGAACAAGTTCAATATGATATTTTTAACGCTATGCAGCAAAAAAATTGGTACCAAGTAAAGAATGCTCCATCCAATGAGGTGCAACAATTGAAAAATGATTCTAATACAATGGGTGCACAGCTTAAATAGTTAAAAAAGTAAAGAATTAGCTATAGATGTTTTCAATGGGCTGCTTCACAAGTACCCTATTTCCTATCAATAAAATCAATGATAGAAAAGGAACACTTGAGTCGCTGCTTCATGAAACATCTATGGCTTCTTTCATTTCTTTTGGATCTGCTTTACAATAATTTTCTTTATCCTGCTAAATAAGATTTTTTTACTCTTTCATCTTTTAACAGATTCTGTGCCTTTCCTTCGGTAGTAATTTGTCCGTTTTGAATAATATAGGCCATATCGGCAGCTTTTAGAGCCATATTTGCATTTTGCTCTACTAATAAAATAGTAGTTCCCGAACTTTTATTGATATCCTTAATGATGGAGAAAATTTCTTTTACTATAATAGGAGCAAGTCCTAGGGATGGCTCATCTAGCAATAATAACTTTGGCTTAGAAAGAAGAGCTCTAGCAATGGCTAACATTTGTTGTTCCCCACCAGAGAGGGTACCTGCTAATTGTTCCTTCCTCTCTTCCAGCCTGGGAAATAGAGAAAATACATAATCAAAATCTTTTTTGATTTGCTCTTTATCCCTTCTGGTATAGGCCCCTAATTCAAGATTTTCCAATACGCTCATATTGGAAAAAACCCTTCTTCCTTCTGGAGAATGGGAGATCCCTTCTTTCACAATTTCGGGAGCAGAAAGAGAATGAATAGGTTTTCCTTTGTATAGGATTTTTCCAGACTCTGGCTTTATCAATCCAGATATACTACGAAGGGTGGTGGATTTTCCTGCCCCATTGGAACCAATTAATGCTACAATCTCCCCTTCTTCAATCCTAAGATTTGCATTTTTCAAGGCATGAATGGCTCCATAGTAAACATTTAAGCTCTGTAATTCTAGCATGATTATTCACCTCCAAGATATGCCTTAATAACTTGAGGATTGTTTTGAACCTCTTCAGGCACTCCCCTTGTAATTAATTTCCCATAATCAAATACAAAGACTCTATCACAGATCTCCATTACCAAGGACATATCATGTTCAATTAATAGAATGGTAAGATCAAATTCTTTCTTAATCCAACGAATTAAATTTGTAAGTTCCCTGGTTTCATTGGGATTCATTCCTGCGGCTGGTTCATCTAATAAAAGAAGCTTTGGCTTGGAAGCTAGAGCTCTGACAATTTCTAATTTTCTTTGTTCCCCATAGGGAAGATTTTTAGCCAGTTCATCCCTCTTGTTTGCTAGATGAAATATTTCCAAAAGTTTCAAAGCTTCTCCATAGGCTTCTTTTTCCTTTTTATAAAAAGAAGAAGTGCGAAAAATAGAAGAAAACATTCCATAGCCTATACGATTGTGATAACCTAAAAGTACATTTTCAACGACACTCATTTCTTTAAAAAGTCTTATATTTTGGAAAGTCCTTACAATCCCATAATCTGACATTTTATGGGGTCTAAATTCCTTCGAAGTAACGGTCCTGTCAAAATTTAGCTTTATCTCACCGGAGGTTGGTCTATAAATGCCTGTGAGTAGATTAAAAAAGGTAGTTTTTCCTGCCCCATTAGGGCCAATAATCCCAATGATTTCTCCTTCTTCGATGGTCATATTAATATCCGAAATAGCTTTTACGCCTCCAAAGAATTTAGATAGTTTCTTCACTTCTATTACCGACATTTGCAACACCCCTTTTCTTAAAGAATTTAAATGGTGTCTTTCCTATAAGCCCTTGGGGCCTAAATACCATAATCAAAAATAATACAACTGCGTAAATTACCATACGTAGTTCTGGAATTCCCTGTAAAAACATGGATATAATAGAAAGGACAATTGCTCCTACTACAGCCCCTAAGGTACTTCCCATTCCTCCAAATACCACAAAAACTAAAATATCAATAGATTTCATAAATCCAAAGGAATCAGGCTTAATAAAGTAAAAATAATTGGCATACAAAGCTCCTGCTACCCCTGCAAAAACCGCTCCAATGACAAAGGTAAACACCTTATAATAGGTGGTATTTACTCCCGCTGATTCTGCTGCAATTTCATCTTCCCTTATGGCAATACAAGCCCTTCCATGGTCAGATTTTACGAAATTCTCAATTACTACAATGGCAACGACCATAGCAAAATAAAGCCAAGCCCAAGTAGTATATTGGGGAATATCGTTTAATCCAATAGCACCGCCAATATAATCATTATTTAAAGCAATAATCCTTATAATTTCTCCAAAACCTAAGGTAGCAATGGCAAGATAATCTCCTTTTAATCTTAGGGTAGGGATTCCAATGATGACCCCTGCAATGGCAGCAAAGAAAGCTGCTCCTAAAATACCAACAATAAATGGTTGCCCTAACTTAGCAGTTAAAATTCCAGAGGCATAAGCTCCCACCGCCATAAAAGCTGCATGACCTAGGGATAGCTGACCAGTAAACCCTGTAATTAAGTTTAAACTAACTGCTAAAAGAATATTAATTCCAATAGTTACAATATTCATATAGATATAGGAGTCAATCATTCCAGTATTGATCAAAAGACTGCCTATAAGATAAACAACAAAAACCGCTACTAGAATGGTGATATTTTTCTTATTGAAAATTTTCATCCTATACACCCCCTATACCTTTTCCTTTACGTTCTTGCCCAAAATCCCATTGGGTAATATTAAAAGAACTATAATTAAAATCACATAAGCAACTGCGTCTTTGTAAAGGGATCCTCCAAAGGTACTTACCATTGTCTCAATAATCCCTAATAAAAATCCACCAAAGGCAGCACCAGGAATAAGACCAATTCCACCAATTACCGCAGCTACAAAGGCTTTGATTCCTGGCAACACTCCCATAAGAGGATTAATAGAATTATAATAGACTCCAACCAACACCCCTGCTGCACCTGCTAGGGCGGATCCAATGGCAAAGGTAAAGGATATAGCCTTATCCATATGAATTCCCATAAGCTGAGCAGCATCTCTGTCTAAGGAAACCGCCCTTATAGCCTTACCCGTTTTTGTATTCTTAATGATAAATTGAAGCACTAACATAAGAAAGATGGTAACCAGTATAATATAAATATTTCTTATATCTATAACAATATCTGTATGAAAAAGATGAATGGATTTATGGGGCAGGATCTCTGGAAAAGTCCTAGTTTCTGCACCCACGAGGTACACCATTCCATATTCTAAAAACAAAGACATGGCAATTGCTGTAATTAATACTGCAATTCTTGTAGAATTTCTTAAAGGTCTATAGGCAACCTTTTCGATTACTACCCCTAAAATAGCACATCCTATCATAGATAAGATAATAGCAGGGAAAAATCCTAAACCAAAATAAGTGGTTACAAAATAACCAATATATGCCCCTATCATATAGATATCACCATGGGCAAAGTTAAGTAAATTTATAATTCCATAAACCATAGTATATCCAAGGGCGATTAGTGCATAAATACTTCCTAGAGACACGCCATTTACAAGCTGTTGTATAAATTGTTCCAAATCTATCACCCCTTTGAAATATAAATTAGGTGTATTTAGGAGTAACTCCCAAATACATCTTATAAAATTCTTACCTTTTACAACTCTAGTTCAATTTTTTAAGGAAAGTGGGTACTCCGTTCTTTACTTCAAGTATGGTAACTGATTTTACAGGATTGTGGAATTTATCCATAGAAAGGGTACCAGTAACTCCCTTAAAGTCTTTTGTTTCTTCTAAAGCATTTTTAATCTTTTCTGGATCGGTCTCTCCAGCTCTCTCGATAGCATCAGCAACTAAATATGCCATATCATAACCTAAAGCATTGAAAGCATCTGCTTCTTCATTATATTTTACCTTAAATGCCTCTTGGAATTTAATTACCTCTGGAGCATCATCCATTGGGGAGTAGTGGTTTGTATAATAAACATGATTTAAAGAATCATTTCCTGCAATTTCTGCAAGTTTTGGAGAATCATATCCATCTCCTCCAAGGATTGGAATATCTAACCCTAATTCCCTTGCTTGTTTTACAATCAAACCAACCTCTTCATAGTATCCTGGTACATATAGTACCTCTGCATCAGTTCCTTTGATATTGGTCAAAACGGACTTATAATCTGTGTCCTTTGCTTGATATGCTTCTTCTGCCACTACCGTTCCACCTAATCCAGTAAATTTATCTTTGAAAGCTTTTGTAAGTCCCTTACTATAATCACTGGTGTTATCCATTAAAATTGCAGCTTTTTTTGTCCCTAAATCGCTATAAGCAAATTCTCCCATCTTAAGTCCTTGAAAGGAATCACTAAAGCAAGTCTTAAAAATATACTCCCTTACCTTTCCATTGCTATCTACAGTCACGTCATCTGCTGTAGCGGAAGCGGACACTATAGGAATTTTGTTTTGCATAGCTGGGGGGGTTGCACCCTTTGTATTTCCAGAAGTAGCTGGTCCTAACATAACCACAACATTATCCCTTGTTGCAAGTCTAGTAGCAACATTGGCTGCTTCTGCTGAATCTGACTTATTATCCACTTTTGTGATCTTAATTTCTTTTCCAAGAACTCCACCATTTTCATTAATTTCTTCAATGGCAAGTTCGATCCCTTCTGTCAAACTTTGACCATAGGTTGCAACATTTCCAGATAATTCATAATTTAAACCTACTTTGATGGTATCTCCATCAGATTCACTACTTGTATTTTTAGAACATCCTACAAATAAACTTACAGATAATAATAAAATAAAAAATACATATAAGCTCTTTTTCATATTCCTTCTCCTTTCAATATTATTTTTAAAACCTTCTATTTCTAGAAAATGAATTAAAAATATTCCAAAAATTCAAAAATTTAAGCCTTATCTTTTATCCAATCACCTCCTATAAAATAACGCCTCTATCATGCATATGACACATACACAATAGAGACGTGATTCCGCGTTACCACTCTACTTCGCAACCTTCTTTCAAAGATTACCTCAATAGGTTTTATAAAACCTTAGCCTATTAACGGTGCCAACCGTCATAACCTACTCCATTCGGAAATGAAACTCAGAAGTGACCATTCTCTATCTGGATAATACTGGATCTCAGCTACACCAGCTCTCTGTGATTTTCTCAGGATAGTTTTCTCTTCCTCATCGTAGCTTACTTCTATCTAGATTGACTTTTTTGTTTTAAAAACACAATTTTTTAACTTTTCAAAAATTTTTGAATAACTGTAAAATAGATTACCACGAAATTTTCCATATGTCAATAAGTATTTTTAGAATTGTCTAAAAACTTTTTATGTAATGCTTTTTAAATTAATAGTAAAAGTTTGTATCCTAAAACAAAAGACTTTTCCAATAAAACCCCTTATAATGGATATAGAGTTTTCATAAACTAATATAGGATTAGGAGGGTTTTACAATGAAAAAAAATGATATCGTAGAAGTTTCTATAGAAGATGTGGTCTTCCCTAATAAGGGAATTGGATATATAGACAATCAGAAGATCATTCTAAAAGGTGGCATTCGAGATCAAAAAGTAAAGGCAAGAATTACCAAGAAAAGAAAAAATAAGATAGAAGGTACTATTTTAGAAGTCTTAGAGCCTTCTCCTATCGAAATTACCCCAAAATGTAAACATTTTGGACAATGCGGAGGTTGCAGCCTTCAAACCATTCCCTACCACTATCAATTAGAAATGAAAGCACAACAGGTCAAGGGAATTTTAGAGGAAGCCAATATTAGGAATTATGAGTTTTTAGGCATAGAACCTAGTCCTTTAGAATACGCCTATCGTAATAAGATGGAATTTTCCTTTGGAGATGAAATAAAGGGTGGCCCCTTAACTTTAGGAATGCACCCCAAAGGGAAATTTTACGAAATTATCACCACCAATGGCTGTCAAATCATAGATGAGGATTTTAGAAAGATTTTAGAAACAATATTAGAGTTTTTCCGTGAAGGAAAGGTTCCTTATTTCCATAAAGTAACCCATGAAGGGATCCTAAGACACTTGGTAGTTCGAAAGGCCTATAAAACCGATCAATTGTTAATTAACCTAGTTACTACTTCCCAGCAAGAATTGCAATTGGACTCTTTAAAGGAGAAATTGCTTTCCCTCTCCTTATCTGGAAAAATCATGGGGATATTACATACCATCAATGACAATGTAGCAGATATTGTCCAAAGGGATAAAACTCGGATTCTTTATGGACAAGATTTTATTACAGAGGAGATTTTAGGATTATCCTTTAAAATTTCTGCTTTCTCCTTTTTTCAAACCAACTCTTTAGGAGCTGAGAAACTCTACTCTATTGTCAGGGATTTTGCAGGATCTACCGAAGATCAAATGATTTTTGATCTTTATTGTGGCACAGGTACTATTGCTCAGATTATGGCGCCTGTGGCAAAAAAAGTAATTGGTATTGAAATTGTAGAAGAGGCAGTAAAAGCTGCTAAAGAAAATGCCTCCCTCAATGGTCTTAACAATTGTAATTTTATTACAGGGGATGTGATGGAAAAGATTGATGAACTAGTGGGAAAACCGGATTTGATTATTTTAGACCCCCCAAGGGCGGGAATTCATCCAAAAGCAATCCATAAGATTATAGATTTTCGCCCGTCAAAATTTATTTATGTATCCTGTAAACCTACCTCGCTAGCCAACGATTTACCTATATTTACAGAGAATGGCTATAAAATAACAAAGGTACAATGTGTAGATATGTTTCCTCACACTATGCATGTGGAAACGATAGTATTGCTACAAAGATACTAAGACTCGAAATTATTGGCTTCAAGCGCTTTTATAAGCGAGGGCGATAAAAATCAGAAATAAAGAGATTAGGGACTACATCAATGTCTCTGTAGCGATCGCCCTAGAGTGTGGGAACACAATAAATGGCAATTAAATAAGAGCTTAAAAAATTAAATTTACTCAAATTTATAAGGCGTTTCTGTAAAAAGAAGCGTCTTTGATTTGGAAAAAATATAAAAATCCTGTAAAGGTTTTTTCACAGGATTTAGCTTTTCTTTAGCCATTGAGCTTTGTCAATTATTTAATCGAAGAAATACAGATATTGATGATTTGCTTATGAATACATTAGGTGCGATTTTCGGCTATCTGATTTGGGTATTGTTCAAAAAAATATTTAAGAAAACGAATAAAAAAGCAATCTCACTATCTCAACATGAACCCATTGTATATTTGGTGTTGGCAGTATTAGGAGAATTTCTTTTATATAATTGGAGATTATTTCTTTAAGATGCAATCTTATCTAAACAATCTGCACCAACATCTACCATCATTCGAGCTGCAACCTTAGATTCTTCTATAGAACGTCCCCCTGGTACATTTTCTTCTCCACTAAGACGGAGAATCACAGAATAATCATTGCCGTCTTGCGTTTTATATTCTTTATGACCTCCATTGGGAATTGCATTCTATTATCAAAACTTCCACCGAATTCATCTAATCTTCTATTTGATGGGAACAGAACTTTACTCGACACTCTATCCTATCTTGACTCAGATAAAAATACTATAGCATCTACAGAAAATTATTTATTCATAAAAATACCATGAATCATCGTTTGAATAAAATTCGTGAAGCTACAGATTTAGATTTTCAAAACTTTGACCAATGTGTTCAAATTTACTTAAGCTTCAAGAGTTTAGAAATAGATCATACTTTGTCCTTTTGATTGTCCTACAGGTTTTCACGAAATTAAAAAAACCCTGGATTTCTCCAGGGACAATTAGCTTTTAGCTTCTAAATTTTCATCGAATAAAATTCATAAAGGTCTTTTCTTCCATATCCGGTGGGTCTATAGTTCCCCTACCGTGTTCAATTAACTTTAATAACCAAGCCATATTTTTACCGAGCATTCTCATAATTTGAGCTCCCTCTTGGTCTTGTATGCTTTCGCCTGGGCTGGTTCCGTGGATAATATTCCAATAATTAGAGCTAGGAATGATCATTTCTGAATAAGTCAAATAGTGATTAAGTTGATCTAATGATGCACTTCCTCCTGAACGTCTAACTGCTACTAATCCAGCACCGACTTTATGTCGAAATAGACTATTATTATTAGATGCTACATAGAAAGCTCTATCTAAAAAAGACTTCATAGTAGAGCCAATGCCAGAAAAATGTACTGGCGCTCCTAATATAATTCCATCGGCATCTTTTATCTGTTGAATCCAATCATTGACTTCGTCCCCAGGTAGTATGCATTTTTCATTTCTATTTTTAGCACAACCATTACACGCTGTACAACCCCTTATCTCCTTATTACCCACTTGCACAATTTTCGTTTCGATACCTTCCTTTTCCAACTCTTCAGTAACCATTTGTAATCCATGGAAAGTATTCCCTTCTTTTTTAGGACTTCCATTAAAAGCAATAACTTTCATTCTTTTCCCTCCAAATTCATTCTCTACAAAATACAACTTAATGGTATTTCGCAATGGTATCGTAATTAATCTTTCTATTTTCCATTAGAATCTTTAATGCTATTATATACGATTTTACTATATCGAAGATAGTAAAGCAAGGTACGGCATAGCCGTTTATCTTGACCCTTGATTTTTGACAGTGCTCTTGCTATTTTGATATTATAATAGGGAGTAGTTATCATTCTAAAGTAATAGATAAATAGTAGTTTTCAAAATATTGGAGGCGCAGTATGAAAGATGATGGCAAAACAAACAAGTTAACTAAAATATTATTTATTATTTACCTAATTGTATTATTTTTGATAATAATATTCAAACTTGATATTCCATTTTCTAGATTGGGATATATGAGAAGTATAAATTTAATTCCTTTTGGTGGGTCTTTAATAATAAATAACAAACTTAATTTTAGTGAAATTGTTATGAATGTAGTGATTTTTATACCTCTTGGTATGTACGTGGAAGTTTTATTTAAAAGGTGGACTATTGGTAGGAAAATTTTCTTTGTCTTCTTAATTAGTTTTATATGTGAAGTATCTCAGTTTATTCTGGGGGTTGGAGCTTCTGATATTACGGATATAATTAACAATATGTTAGGTGGAATAATTGGTTTAGTGATATATAAAGGTATCGTGAAAATAATGAAAAACAATGATAAAGCACAAAAGTTCATTAATATAATTGCGACAATAGGAACTGGTTTAATGGTTTTATTGTTATCAGTACTTGTTATATACAATTTATAATCTTGTCCGTAAAACCTCCTTGCTTGTCTTGGAGGATGTTATGTGATGGGAATATTCATATAGAGCTAGTAGTGAAATGAGAAGTTAATTTTCAAAAAATTTTGATTAAATATTGACACTATTTAAAATATGTGATATAAAATATTTAATAAAATTAATAGACCATGAAATTCAATGAAGAGAAAAAGTAAGTTATTTCTTGTCCTACAGAGAGTTGGTGCCTGTGCTGGAAGCCAATGTTCAAAAAATAGCCGAAAATCATCTCTGAGAAGCAGGACTGAAATTTTTAGTAAGTACTGTAGGGATTCCGCCTTTAAAGGGAACACGTATTATCATGTACGTTGAAGAGTGTTATAGATGAATGTATATCTATTCATTTATAAAACTAGGGTGGTAACACGGGTAATAACTCGTCCCTGATAGGGGGCGAGTTTTTTTATTTATACTTTAAATCTATAAAGTTCATAATATTTTAAAAAGTTTGGAGGTTTTATTGATGGAAAAAGTAGACAAAAAACATTTATTACTGGTAAGTTTAATGATCTTTTCTATGTTTTTCGGTGCAGGCAACTTAATTTTTCCACCACAATTAGGACAATTATCAGGAACAAATTTATTAAAATCATTGGGAGGATTCTTAATTTCAGCAGTAGGTCTTCCGGTACTTGCAATTGCCGTAGTTGCTAAAGCTGGAGGGCTTCACATATTAGCAGGTCGTGTACACCCCAAATTTGCCTTTGCTTTTACCATTCTCATTTATTTGTCAATTGGACCCTTTTTAGGAATTCCTAGGACAGCAAGTTTAGCCTTTGAAATGGGGATTTCACCATTTTTACCAGATGGTTTGACTATAAGTAGGTTGCCCCTATTTATCTATACCTTGTTATTTTTTGCAATCGCTTTTTGGTTATGTATGTCCCCTTCAAAACTTGTAGATAGATTTGGGAAAGTCTTAACTCCGGCATTATTGTTCTTGATCATGAGTATCTTTATCACTAATTTGTTTAAGCCAATTGGTGACTTTACAGCCCCTACCGGTAACTATGTGCAATTTCCTACCCTAAAGGGATTTTTAGATGGATATATGACTATGGATGCCATCGCAGCTCTTAATTTTGGAATTGTGATCTCTAATGCTTTAAAGGCAATGGGAATCACTGATAAAAAAAATCTTGTATCAAATAGTATAAAGGCAGGAGCAGTAGCTGGACTATTTTTAACGATTACCTATGGAATGCTTGCATATCTAGGAGCGGTTTCTAATGCAAGTGTTGGTTCCACTGAAAATGGAGCCCAAGTCCTTACAAAAGTGGTATTTTATTTATTTGGACAAAATGGCTCCATTGTATTAGGACTCATATTTTCCCTTGCTTGCTTAACAACATCTGTGGGTCTTTTAACCTCCTGTAGTCAGTACTTTGCAAAGCTAATGCCAAAGGTCTCTTATAAAACTTGGGTGGTCCTTCTTTCTATATCCAGTATGGTATTTGCAAATGTCGGATTAACCCAAATACTTAAGATCTCAAGTCCAGTATTAACAGCTATCTATCCAGTAGCAATTGTTCTTATGTTCTTAGAATTAATAAATCCATCCTTTAAAGGAAGTCCTTGGGTATATTTATTCTCCATAATATGTACTTCCATTATCAGTGTTTTGGATGCTCTAGAACAATTTGGATTAAAATTTGCTATATTAAATTATCTGCCCCTCTATTCTAAAGGTCTTGGATGGGTTCTCCCGGCAGTAGTTGGTGCTCTAGCGGGATTTATATATAAAAACTTAAGAAGTAAGAAACCTCAACAAAAATCTACATTGAAATTTGAGAAAACGAGAATATAGAAAAGTTTATTATTGAGTAGCCAGAAAACAGGATAATTAGTCCTGTTTTCTTTGCTCTCACAGAACCGGACTTACGTTTGCCGTATCCGACTCCTGAAACTTCTTACCGAATTAATAATGTTTCGACAACAATCTAACTTTGTATTTCTGCATATCAATAAGTCCTAAGTCTTCAGTGAGCAGCTCATTGTAAAGTTTTTTGAATAAAAACATTATACATGATTTTCTCACTATGGTTTTATTTTTTTATCTATTGCATTTGATTATACAATGAACAAAAAATTTTGGGTGCCCACAATTATATACTAGCAGCACCTGTATTTTACCTATTAAAATTTTATATTTTTAAATTCAAGAAAGTATTGATCTTAATGTAGATAAGGCATCTAAATAATCTTCTCTTTCATCTGTTAGCATGACTTGGGTTGATGTCCCCAAAAGTGTACCTAGTATTAATTTTGATAATGAACTTGATGAACACGATTTTAAATTTTTACAATTTACAGAATTATTTACTATATACTTTTCAATTAATTGAGCTAACCCATCGAAAAGATCTTTAAGGAGCTTTCTTAAGGATTCTGACCAAAGTGCCATACTGGCTAAATCAAAGAGAACTTTAAATAATTCAGGTTTGTTCATCAGCATTTCCTTGAAATATTTTATTAGATATACTGAGCTTTCGCTTCTTGTGGTGCCTTTTTTTAAATTATTTTCAATTTCATTAAAATATTTCTCAGATACCGTTTCCACCACTTTTTTCAACAATCCTTCTTTACTCTTATAATAGTAATTTAACTGACTTAGGACAACGCCAGCTTCATTTGCAATATCTCTTGAAGAAACGTTAGCATATCCTTTTGTAGAGATACATTTAAAAGCTGCATTTAATATTTTTTCAGCTTGACTAACATTTTTAATTTTTTCACTCATCTCATTTCAACTCCTATAGGGCTTAGATGTACAAACTACTTAGTTATGCAAACTAAATCATTCTATAAAAATATATTTTAAAATTAGTGATAGTAATCTAAGTATATATTTTTTCTATCTTTTTAATATGATTGTTAGTACCCTTACCAAAGGTTTCCGTAAAAGCACAATATTTGTCTACAAGAGATACGATGAATGACTCTTTATACTTTGGTATTTTCAATGTCAATGGCCACATATGTTTTACTATGATATCTTTTTCTGCATCATTTAAATTAAAATACATGTTTGCATTTTTTAATGCTGTAGTAGGGTGGGTGAAGGCATGTAATCCATTTTGAGGCTTTGATATATGCCAATCGTATAAAAATAAATCATGGAGTAAGCCCCCTCTAGCTGCGGAACGATAATTCAAATTTAAATATTTACATATAATATAGCTTTTGTAGGAAACATTAATACAATGTTCAAGGCATGATAAATTGCCGTGCTGTACAAAATTTTGTATGGATAAAACAATAGGATTGGTAAGTAAATCATCAATACATTGTCTGTATTCATTATCAAGATCAATTTTGGAATATATTTTTAAATGTAATTTTGATTTTATAAATTTTATCATTTACTGCACCTCTAATATTTTGGTTTGCTCTTTCTAAAATTAAAATCATGATTCTAGGACATGCCTTTAAAAATCTTTCATATTTCATTATTTTATTATAATAACTACTTTCAGGAAAATTTAAGTAGTTGATAATTATATTTCTAAGTTTCAATGCATCAATTGTAGATTTTATTATATCCAATATAAAATAAATTACTAAAAACGAGACAATATAAATTTTAGCTTTATCGGGAATATACAAAAATGTTGATGATGCCAATGGTTGAATTATTTGAACTACTAGAAACGCAAATATTCCCCATAATAACGAATATTGTAGACATATATATCCTTTAATATTTGCATAGTTATCACTGTAATCCCACCATTTGCAATGAAAAAGCTTTTCTAGAATAAATCCGGTTACATATTCCAATACTGTAACCATGATAATTGATAATAAAATACTGATCGGTATATAATAATTCTCAAAATAGGTATCTATTAGTGATGATATCTGTAATATCAAAACAGCTCCAAATCCATATATTGGGCAAAAAGGTCCAGTTAAAAATCCTCTGTTGATAAAACTTTTTTTATTTATGCTTGCAAAAGTGGTTTCAATTACCCATCCGAGAAAAGAATAAAAAGTAAAAAATAAAAATAAAGTGCTATAGTGATTCATAATATTTCACCTCCACAAAGTCTATCCAGTATACAAAGTTATTGTAAAAGCTTAATAATTCGTACGTTTGAACGAAAATATTTTATCATATATGCATATTATTATCAACTAAATTTTGTTGAATATATATCAACAAACAATACCTATTTATAACAGAATTAAAAAAGGCACTTGACTCAACCAAGTGCCTTTAAAATTCAAGCTTCAGCAATATAAAAACTACCCCTTTTAAATATGTATCTTACCATTCATAGTTTTGATTTAGTTCTTATCAAATGCTTTTCATACTTTTTGATATAATCTTTTATATTAAATTTAAATTAAATAGTAACTACTGGTTTAATTAAATCTCTAGGTTTATCTTTCATGAGAAGTAAGGATTCTTCCATGTGTTCAAATCCATTAAAGGTATGAGTGATCAACTTAGAAGGATCGAAACGTTTTGCTTCAACTAATGAAGCCAATTTTTCCATACGTAATCTTCCACCAGGCATTAATCCACCTGCTATAATCTTGTGAGACATACCACAACCCCACTCAGCACGAGGAATCTTTATATAATCTCCTGAACCAAGATAATTAACATTTCCTATCCTTCCACCTGGTTTTAACATTTTTATAGCTTGAATGAATGTATCAACATTACCACCTGCTATAACAACTTTATCAACACCCTTGCCATGTGTCTTTTCCATAATTTGTTCAGCAATATCTCCATCATGATAATCTATAATATCCGTTGCACCATATTCCTTTGCAACTTGAACACATACTGGACGAGAACCTACTGCATAAAGCTTTGAAGCGCCTCGCAAAACTGCTCCTGCCACAGCCATAAGTCCAACGGGACCTATGCCAATAACACATACAGAATCCCCAAACTGTATGTCTGCTAACTCTACTCCATGAAAACCTGTTGGAACCATATCACTTAACATAACCGCTGTCACAGCATCGATGTCTTCTGGTAATATTGCAAGATTTCCATCTGCCTCATTAACATGAAAATACTCAGCAAAAACGCCATCTTTAAAATTAGAAAATTTCCAACCTGATAACATACCACCTGAATGCATGGAGTAACCTGCTTGAGATTTTAAAGCCGCCCAATCTGGAGTTATTGCTGGGACAATCACTCGATCCCCAGGTTTAAAATCCTTTACTAAATTACCTGCTTCAACTACTTCACCAACAGCTTCGTGTCCAAGAATCATATCAAAGCGCTCGCCAATAGCACCTTCCCATACAGTATGAACATCAGAAGTACATGGTGACACCGCAATTGGCTTAACAATTGCATCCATAGGTCCACATTCTGGACGTTCCTTTTCAATCCACCCTGATTTACCAATCCCTAACATAGCAAAACCCTTCATAAAAAATCCTCCTCAATTAGTTAATTATTTAACTATTTATTATTAATTATATAATAAGTTATTCCATTGTCAAGATGGATTTTATACTTTTATTCTGTTTTTCTTATTTATAAAAGTCTCATCAAAAGCGCAAAATTAACAAATTATCCTAATAAATTACTCCTTGCTGCTATTATCAAATGATTCTATAAAATCTCTACTTTTAGTGATTTTTTACTTTATTATAACAATTTTATCTGAACGCTACCATTTCTAATACTTCCAGCGTATAAAGTGGGAGATAAGCACTGCCATGCACCTTTATTGGAAAATATTTCATAATTGATCTCATAATATGGAAAAACTGAGAGAGATTCTACAGGATACTTTCTATCTATTTGGATAAAATAGTTTTGTACCACAAAATATAAGGAGGTATTATAATGGATAATAGTCAAATAAAAAGCACTGTTTCATCTATACAAAACTTAGTAAGACAATTAGGGCAAGCGGAGCAAAGCAATAAACAAATGCTGCAACAATTGGCACAGGCTGAAAAAAATGCTTCTCAACAACTAAGCCAAGTTTCAAGTTTATGTAATCAGATTGAACAACAAATGAATTCTAATATCCAACCTAGTAATACTCTAGGTATAAATAACTCCTTAAATCAAAATACAACTTCTATGGGAAAAACAAATGCATCAACACAAAACAATACTTTAGGACAAGGTAGGACTCCTCTAGGAGAAAACATCACTATAGGTAATACTACTTTTGGCCAAAACACCAATAGAATCTAGCAAATAAAATGGGGCAATTTGCCCCATTTTATTATACCAATCCTAAAAGCCTAGCTCCTTGGGCTATAATCAAACATACTATAATTCCTGTTATAGTAGGTACTAAAAAAGAAATGACCGTCCATTTTACACTTTGGGTCTCCTTCCGAATAGTCCAAAGAGTAGTAGCACAGGGCCAGTGGTTTAAAGAAAATAGCATGGTACAAACGGCAGTAAGCCAAGTCCATCCATTTTCTATAAGTAAAGTTCTCATAGCACCTGTACCCAATTCTAACATAGTTCCTTCTGCTAGATAGCTCATGATTAAAATTGGGATGACAATTTCATTAGCAGGCAATCCCAGTATAAACGCCATCAAAATATATCCATCCAATCCTATGAGACTAGCAAAAGGATCTAAAAATTCAGCACAATGACTTAGTATGGTTCCATTCCCAATGGTCATATTGGCCATAACCCAAATAACCAATCCCGCAGGAGCTGCCACGGCTACTGCCCTTCCCAATACAAACAAGGTACGGTCAAAAATAGAATTTACAATAATTCTTCCTATCTGGGGTTTTCTATAGGGAGGCAGTTCTAAAGTAAAGGAAGAAGGTAGCCCCTTTAAAATAGTTCTAGACAATAATTTGGAAATCATAAGTGTAATGATAACTCCCAATATAATAGTTGCTAATACAGTAAATGTAGTAACGAAAGAAGAAAAAGCCCCAAAGGAATTTGCTACAAACAAACTGGCTAAAGTAATCAACATGGGAAATCTTCCATTACAGGGAACAAAATTATTGGTAATAGTGGCAATTAATCTTTCCCTAGGAGATTCAATGATTCTACAGGCAATCACTCCAGCAGCATTACAACCAAATCCCATGCACATAGTTAATGCTTGCTTTCCATGAGTACAAGCTTTTTTAAAAAAATGATCTAAATTAAAGGCAACCCTGGGCAGGTATCCTAAATCTTCCAATAGGGTAAATAGGGGAAAGAAAATAGCCATAGGAGGCAACATTACCGACACAACCCATGCCAAGGTGCGATACATTCCTAAAACCAATATATTATAAATCCAAATTGGAGCTTTTATCCACCTAAAAAAATAAATTAGTTGGTCTTCAATCCAGAAAAAAAATGTAGATAATAATTGGGAAGGGTAGTTTGCCCCTTCTATGGTAATCCAAAAAATCACTCCTAAAAGTAAAATCATAATGGGAATACCAAAGGCTTTAGAGGTCAATATGTTATCAATTTTACGATCCAATTCATTATAAGTTTTATTTTCTAGGGTTACAACTTTTTTACTAATATTTTCAGCAGTTTTCACGATATTAGAAACAATCCTATCTCTTAAGTCTTCTATTGTAAGCCCTTGCTCTACAAGCTGTTGTTTGATATCCTTTAGTTTTTTTTGTAATAAATCATTTCTTGATAGATCTAAATCTAAATAACGGTTGATAGACTCCATAAAAGTATGGTCTCCATCGATTAACCTTAGGGCAACCCATTTGGTATTGACCTTTTCCCCTATTTTCGCTTGAATAAAGGGTTCTACCCCTTCCATAGCCTCCTTGAAAATTGTATCGTATTCTATTCTAATGGGTTGATTTTTTATTTTTCCCATAGCTACAGCTTCTACTGTGTTTTTTAATTCGTTCAATCCTACTCCACTTCGAGCAGTAGTTCCTACCACAGGGATCCCTAAAAGAAGAGATAACTTTTCTAAATCGATATTAATCTTTTTTCTTTTCGCTTCGTCTAAAAGATTGACACATAGGACCACTTTATCTGTAATTTCCATGATCTGAAGTACTAGGTTGAGGTTTCTTTCTAAGCAGGTAGCATCAGTCACCACCACTGTAGCATGGGGATTTCCAAAACAGATAAAATCCCTAGCTACTTGTTCTTCTACAGAATTTGCCAATAAAGAATAGGTTCCAGGCAAATCTACAAGAACAAAGTTTTTATCATTATGAAGAAACCTTCCTTGGGCATTGGCAACAGTTTTTCCCGGCCAATTTCCCGTATGTTGATTTAATCCTGTAAGGTTATTAAATACTGTACTCTTTCCTGTATTGGGATTTCCTGCTAAGGCAATTATAATATCATCTGGAGACTCTACTCGTACTTCAAACATCTCATTTAGAGCACCTACACCTGTAGATTGTTTTGTTAAGCCCATCTTTTTACCTCCTATTCTTATGAAATCATTTCCACAAGGACTTGAGATGCTTCTTCAGATCTTAGAGCAATCACTGCCCCCCTTACCTCATAGGCAGTAGGATCTCCAGCAGGACTCTTTCTTAAAGATTCTATTACCGTATCATAAACCATGCCTAAATCCAGCATTCTTCTGTGGATATTTCCCTTTGCTATAATCTTTTTTATCTTTCCAAAGGAACCTATAGGTAATTTGTCTAATGAAATTAAACAATGATCCATATAAAACACTCCTATCTATTAATTTTTTAGTAATCTATTTCATAAGTTAGTTATAGGAAACTTTTTCTTATATCTAATAATTAGGATATGAAGCAGAATTTTCAATTGTTACATTTTTGATCAACAAATTTCTTGACTTCAGATGGAGTTTTTACTCCACCTGAAGCTATCTAACAAAATTATAAGTACCAGTATTTTTGATACATAGAATTCGTTATCCTTTAGGAGTCATCGGATAAAAGTTCCCTATCAAATGATAAAAGGAGCTGAAACCATTGAAAAAGGAAAGAGAGTTTCACACAGTACGGGGTTATCAAATGTTAAATTCCGAAAAGAAATCTATCACATCTAGCATGGAAGATTATTTAGAAATGATTTATAGAACTTGTTTAAAGGAAGGATTCTCAAGAACCAATCAATTGGCAGAGAAATTAAATGTTCGCCCTTCTTCTGCTACTAAAGTTGTGCAAAAGTTAAAGGAATTAGAGCTGGTAGACTATGAAAAATATGGAGTAATCGTACTTACTAAGGAAGGAAAAATTTTAGGAGAGTTCCTTTTAAGAAGGCATCAAATTATAGAAGAATTCTTAAAAAATCTAGGAATCAAAGATACCCTATTACAGGATACAGAAATGATTGAACACGACGTCAGTTTCAATGCATTAAAAAGCATTTATCTATTTAATGAATTTTTAGCAGAAAATCCTGAAATCATGAAACAGTATGAAAAGTTTAAAGAGGAGTATAAAAATATCGATTTTTCTTATCCTAGTATTTAAAATAGCGTCATGGATGTCTTTATTGCTGCTCCTAAAACATCTATGACGCTTTAAAAATTATATAAGATTACATATACCAAATTTCCTCTTTACTTGTGGAAATTCCTATTGCCCCTGCTTGAAGATTTTCTACGATATCTCTTTTATTCATAATAAGTCCCCCGGCTATAATAGGAAGATCAGTAGATTCTGTGAATGTATGAGTAATTCTCGGCATAATCCCTGGTAAGACTTCCACAGCATCAGGTTGTGCGCTCTTTATGGACTCTATTCCTGCATCTAAAGATAGATGATCTAATACAAAGCATCTTTGTATAACAAACATGTTAATTTTTTTTGCAGCTTTTACTAGATTTGTCTTAGTTGTAATGATTCCATGGGGGTAAATCTTTTCGTGAATATATCTTATGGCAAGGGCATCCTTTGCTAAACCTTCTATTAAATCCATATGAATATAGATTTGTTTTCCCGTTGCTTTTACCTGATCTACAATGGATTTAATATTAAATATATCAGATTTTAAAATAAATATAATTTCACTAGGAGATTTGAGAGCTTTATCTATTTGATTATGATCTCTAACAGCTGCTATGATAGGATTTCCCTGTAATCTATTGTAAAATTGGTTTTTCAAAAGTATTCACCTTCTTTGTAAAATACAAATATTACTCTTTCTCCCTGATTTTTCATTAACAAGAATGTAATAGTTAGATGTTTATTAAGGGATTACCAGGTACTTTTCCTTTGTATTATATCATAAAATTGCTGTTAGTTATCTTATTGTTCCCTATTTCTCCCATTGAAAGGATCTTTCTACTGCTCTATTCCAATCAACAATCAGCTTTTCTCTCTTTTCTACTTCCATATTAGGGGAGAAAGTAGTAACAGGTTTTGTACTAGAACAAATATCATCTAAGTCCTTCCAATATCCCACTGCAAGTCCTGCTAAGTAAGCTGCCCCTAGGGCTGTAGTTTCTACTACCTCAGGCCTTTTTACTGGCGTATTTAATATATCAGCCTGGAATTGCATTAGGAAACTATTAGAACATGCTCCTCCATCTACTTTTAATTCCTGTAATTTAGATCCTGCGTCCTGTTCCATAGCCTTTAACACATCATAGGTTTGATAGGCCATAGATTCTAAGGCAGCTCTTATAAAATGTTCTTTTTTAGTTCCCCTTGTAAGCCCTACAATGGTTCCTCTAGCATAGGAATCCCAATAGGGTGCTCCAAGACCTGTAAAGGCTGGTACCAAATATACTCCATTGGTATCTTCCACTGCAGCTGCATATTTTTCGGATTCTGGTGAACTTTTTAGCATTCTAAGTTCATCCCGCAACCATTGAATTACTGCTCCTCCCACAAAGATACTTCCCTCAAGGGCATATTGTGGTTTCCCATTATAACAAGCAGCCATAGTAGTTACCAGTCCATGATTAGACTCTATAGGTTTGCTGTCCGTATTCATTAAAAGGAAACATCCTGTACCATAAGTATTTTTAGCCATCCCTTCTTCACAACAAACTTGACCAAATAAAGCCGCTTGTTGATCTCCAGCAATCCCTGCAATTGGAATAGGAGATCCAAATATCAATTCATCGGTTTCCCCATATACTTCACTAGAGGTTTTTACTTCTGGTAACATGGATTTTGGAATTTGCAATTCTTCTAACAATTCATTATCCCATTTTAGTTCATGAATGTTAAAAAGCATTGTTCTCGAAGCATTGGTATAGTCTGTTACATGAACTTTTCCCTTTGTAAGATTCCAGATTAACCAAGTATCAATATTTCCAAATAACAATTCTCCTTTTTCGGCTTGTTCCCTAGCCCCTTCTACGTTGTCCAATATCCATTTAATCTTCGTCCCCGAATAATAGGGATCTAAAATAAGACCAGTCTTTTCTTTTACTATCTTATCAAATCCTTTTTTCTTTAGTTGATCACAATACTCTGCCGTTCTTCTGCATTGCCATACAATAGCATTATACACAGGAAGGCCTGTTCTTTTGTTCCAGACTACAGTAGTCTCCCTTTGATTGGTAATTCCTATGGCAGCAATATCCGTTGCATCTAACCCTGCCTTTGCCAAAACTTCTCCTGCCACTCCTACCTGACTTCCCCATATTTCCCTAGGATCGTGTTCTACCCAGCCTCCCTTTGGAAAAATTTGTTCAAACTCTTTTTGGGATACTGCTATCATTTCTCCTTGTTTATTAAAGATAATACACCTTGAACTTGTAGTTCCTTGATCTAGGGCCATAATATATTTATTTTCCATCTTAAAATTCCTCCTTATATAAGTAAAGGTTTACATAGTATGCTTATAGGATATTCGTCCTTTATGCTAATTCATCCATCCTCTAAACGAATGATACTAAAAAATCCAAGTAAATACAAAAGCTCCAATCAGTCCCCCGATAATGGGTCCTATAACCGGTATCCAGGCATACCCCCAGTCCGAATCTCCTTTTCCTGCAATGGGCAAAATTGCATGGGCTATACGAGGAGATAAATCTCTAGCTGGATTAATGGCATATCCCGTAGGTCCTCCTAAAGAAAGTCCAATAGAGAAAATTAACAATCCTACTGTAAAGGTTCCCAGCCCATCTGCCATTTGCGCCATTCCAAGTCCTAGGATCCCAAAAACCAACATAAAAGTCCCTAGAATTTCGCTGAGAAGGTTTGCTCCAGTGTTTCTAATAGCCGGTGCAGTACAGAATACTCCAAGTTTTGTCCTTTGGTCTTCTGTAGCCTCCCAATGAGGTAAGTATATCAACCATACTAAAACCGCTCCTAAGATACCTCCTAACATTTGAGCTATAATGTAGCTTGGAACAGATGCCCATGGAAAATTCCCAATGGCAGCTAAAGCAATGGTAAGAGCTGGATTAAAGTGAGCTCCACTTGCTTCTCCAAATATCCATGCAGGAATCGCTACTGCTAAAGCCCAACCAGTTGCAATCACAATCCATCCACCATTTTGGGCTTTACTTTTATTAAGATTTGTAGCTGCACAAACACCGTCACCTAAAAAGACCAACAACATGGTACCCACAAATTCTGCTAAAAAAGTAGACATAAAATATCCCCCTTCATTTAATTATATTATAACTGAGGAAATTGCACAAATAAGATTTTCCTCAAACACAAGTTTTGTGCTACACCATATACTATATATGATCTGTCTCTTATACACATCTCCGAGCCCACGAGACAGGCAGAAATC